>JAISFN010000044.1 GCA_031263585.1 Prevotellaceae bacterium
TAAAACCACTGCTCTTTTTATAGAAGATGTTTTTCTCAAACAAATAATCTTTCCTATATTTGTAGTCGAAAAGCGTTCCTTGTACATTGTGCAAAATAAGGCAAAAGATTGAAGGTCGCTCGTTTCTATACCGTTACCTGTCAAGAAAAACATTCTTATAACATACTTGTTTTCAACAGAAAAGAAAAACTACCATGTCTTCTTTGATGATAGGTGAATCGTGTTTTGATTCCGCATTGCTTGGCTATCTTTTTCAGGATATTATTACATGCGTTGTTGCTCGGAACAGGGAAAATCCGGCTTTCTCTCGTATAACCCTTATACTTTTCTATTATTCGCTTGGTGACTTCCAATAGCCTGATGCTGGAATCGGTATTCGTTTTCTGCTGGTGCGTGATAATCCACAAATGACCGTCAAAAGGGGTTTGAAGATTATCCTTTGTCAGGTTCTTTACATCCGAGTAGCTTAACCCACAGAAACAGTAGAAGATTTGATTTTTATCCGTTGAATAACAGGTAATTAAGAGAGAAAAAAAGTAGTGGGTAGCGATATAGAAACGAGCGAACTACTTTCGCCTGCCTTGGTTTTCCATCGTTTCAAATAACTATGTTGCAAATATACAGCTATTTTCTTAAAAACAAAATCCTGAAATTCACATCAATGTGAAATATTATGCAAATTGGCGAGATTGGACAATATCCAATTCGTACGGAATCCGTATCTTTGCCGTCAAGATATTGAATATATGCGAAGTAGTACGGAGAATATATACCAGCAAAAAATCAATCAAGTAATTGACTATATCAGTGCAAATTTGTACAAACCTTTACAATTGGATACGTTGGCTAATCAAATCAACGTTTCACAACGGCAATTACTTCGTATTATGCGCTCATCCCTGAATGAATCACTATACTCTTATGTGGCACGGCAACGTGTGGAGCGTGTGGTATTATACATGCAAACAGAGGAAATGAGCCTGACAAAACTTACCGGAATGTTTGGCTACGACAACCCGCAGTCCTTTTCTAAAGCCTTTAAAAAGCAGTTTGGCATATCTCCGAAAGCATATATGAACGAACTTCAAGGTCGATTAACAGGCTATGTAAAGAGCAGTGGAAATCGACAAAATCATCTCCAATCGGAAATTTGCGAAGAAGGAGATTTGGAATTGGTTTATATTCGGATTATCGGAAAATATGGAGAGGATGAGCCTTACAAAATAGCATGGAACAAACTTATCCGTTTCCTGAAAGATAAACAAGCCCTATCGGAAGAAATCCGCTTTATTGGTTTAAGTTTTGACGACCCAAACATAACCAAATCCGAACATTGCCGTTTTTATGCCTGTGCCTCTGTAGAAAAGAAGATTGTTCCGGCGGGAGAGTTCGGTACAATTCAACTACGAAAAGGTAAGTATGCTGTTTATACTTTGAAAGGCAGTTATTCGGGGCTTCAGGAGTTATACAATAATATCAGCGTAAACTTTGATTATACATTACGTCATGGAATGCCGTTTGAAGAATATATCAGTTGTTCAGCAGAAAGCGGCAAAGAACAGATTACAAAAATTTATATACCTATAAAATAAATGTTTATTGAAACAAAATGTTGCCAAAGTTACGGAATGCCACTGCAAAAAGAAGAAGAATTGAGAACTAATCAAGACGGAAGCAGGAATAAAGAATATTGCTGCTACTGTTTTAAGGATGGGGTATTTACAATGGATTGTACAATGGAACAAATGATAGAACATTGTGCACAACTTGTAAATGAATTTAATAAAGATTCAGAAGTCGCATACACTAAAGAGGAAGCCATTTCAAATATGAAAATCTATTTCCCCGCACTCAAACGTTGGGCTGTTCAATAAAAAGATTATGCGATATATTAAAACAAAATCAATTCTTTCAAAACTAAAGGAACAAGATACTTGGTTTGGCATCACATACAACATGAATTTGTATAGAGGATGCCAACATGGGTGCATATATTGTGATACCCGGAGTGAATGTTATCGGATTGGAGATATATCGCAAATATCAGTCAAGCAAAATGCCTTAGAGTTATTACCCAAAGAGTTATACAGTAAACGCAACAATAGAGCAACTTTAGGTACAGGGTCGATGAATGACCCTTATATGCCGATAGAAAAAGAACTACAATTAACACGTAGGGCATTACAAATCATAGCAAACGAAAAGTTTCCGGTTCATATTATTACCAAAAGTAATTTGGTTGAGAGAGATACAGATGTTTTACAGGATATTTCAAAAACCTATGCAGCCATCAGTTTTACTATTACATCAGCAGATGATTCCCTCTCGCGAAAAATAGAACCCCATGCACCGCCTACGTCCGAAAGATTCAAAGCCATGAAATTATTGGCAGATAAGGGTATCTATGTAGGTATAACCCTAATGCCTATACTTCCATTTATCAATGACACGAAGGAAAATATTGTAGCAATCATACAGCAGGCAAAGGAATGCGGAGCATCCTATATTATTCCCATGTTCGGAGTAACATTACGAAAAGGCTCGCGGGAATACTTTTATAAAGCTTTAGAAGTCAATTTCGCAGGATTCAAAGAAAAATATGAATCCCAATTTGGGGAACAGTACGAATGTTTCAGCCCTAATTACAGGGTTTTGAATGATACGTTCCGAGAACTTTGTATCAGGTTGGGAATAGATAGCCGTATGCGATTTTACCAACAGAAAGTACATCAACAACAATCAATTTTCTAATATAAAATGGCAAGACCAACAACAAAAGAACAATTAAAACAAAGCGGCGAAGAAGGTTTCAAGAAGCTTTTTACCCTTATTTATTCTATGACCGAAGAGGAACAAGGAAATCGTTTTCCTTTGAAGACAGGGATAAAAATGTCAGGGATGTTTTGGTGCATCTGTATGAATGGCATCTATTACTGTTAAATTGGATTCATTTCAACCAATCAGGACATAAAGCCAATTTTTTACCCGAACCGTATAATTGGAAGACCTATCCCAAAATGAATATCGTTTTTTGGGAGAAACACCAGAAGACACTCCTTAAGGAAGCTATAGCACTCTTAGAAAAAAGCCATTCAGATATGATGAAGCTGATTGACTCATTCTCAAATGAAGAATTGTTCACAAATAAATATTTTTCATGGACAGGAACTACAAGTTTGGGCGCTTACTGTGTTTCCGCTACTTCAAGCCACTACGATTGGGCTATGAAAAAAATCAAGAAACACAAGAGCTATATAAAAGGGAAATAGTATTACAATTAAAATATATTGCGGTTAATTTGAAAAATGCATTTTTCATAATCAGTTTATTAATCATTAATAAAATTGTTTATGAATGAATTATCAAAAACGAGGCGGAGGTGTTCTCCAAAGTATGCTAACTCAGACAAAGCCGAAATTGATGTAAAAGAAAGCGAGATTGAAAGCTTTCAAATGGTTAAACAAGTTTTTTGAAAAGCCGCAAGTTTTACGGAATGCCCGCCGAATACGATGCCTCAACCGACAGTTATTTTACTATATATCAGAGTAATGAGTTGATAACTGTTCTCTGTCTTGAATTTGCTTTTTCCTGTCTTCTGGTGGTTTTCGCATACAGGAAAAACAAAACATAATACGACTGTTTCAGTTAATTATTTACGTTATGCTCAATTCTGCAGTTTGGAAAAGTGTTTATTTTACACTGAATTACCTGCAGCGAGCTTTGCGAGCTCGTCGCAGGTAATTCAGTATTCTTAATTTTTATATCAATAATTCGATTTATATTACTATATATCAATAATTTGATTGTATGATTATTTTTTCATGCATTTGCTTTAGTCGTATATCGTCCATTTCATGACAAATTAGAAATATTTTTTGTAAATTTGTCAGGTATATAAAGCACACATGAATATTCAAACAATAAAGCAACGGTTCAATATTATAGGCAATTCACCTGCACTTAACCGTGCTTTGGATATTGCCTGCCAGGTTTCGCCCACCGACCTGTCGGTACTCATTACCGGCGAAAGTGGAACGGGTAAAGAGGTTTTTCCGCAAATTATTCATCAATACAGCGCACGCAAACACGGGCAATATATAGCCGTAAACTGTGGCGCAATCCCCGAAGGAACTATCGATTCCGAGTTGTTTGGGCATGAAAAAGGTTCGTTTACAGGGGCAAACGAAACCCGTAAAGGCTACTTTGAGGTAGCCGACGGGGGAACTATTTTTTTGGACGAAGTCGCCGAACTGCCGATGGCTACCCAGACGCGTTTGTTAAGGGTATTGGAGTCGGGTGAATTTATAAAGGTAGGCTCGTCGAAAGTACAAAAAACAAATGTACGGATAATTGCCGCCACTAATGTAAATTTACTGCAGGCCATCCAAAGCGGGCGGTTCCGCGAGGATCTTTATTACCGTTTAAACACCGTACCCATTACAATTCCGTCGCTGCGCGAACGCAAAGAGGACATATACCTGTTGTTCCGGAAATTTGCATCCGACTTTGCCGAAAAGTACCGCATGCCTGCCATATCGCTTAATGCCGAGGCGCAAGCCATGTTAAAAGAATTTCCCTGGCCGGGAAATGTGCGACAACTGAAAAATGTTACCGAACAAATATCGGTAATTGAACCCGAACGTTTGATTACCACTGATGTTTTGGCACATTATTTACCTCAGCAGAATGTATCGATCAATTTACCAGTATTGTACAATAAAAACGCTGACTATGCGCAAAGTTTTGCATCCGAGCGGGAAATATTATACCAGATACTGTTCGATATGAAAAAGGATATGAACGAACTGAAAAAAGTTGTTCACGGCTTAATGAACGGTACCGTTGCCCAACAACCGGTAAGCGGCAAAAAAGTATCAGATATTTATTATGAAAATCCCGAGCAAATTGCAATTGATCCAAACTTGCCCCCGAATACCCACATCACGGATACCGAGGAAGTAAGTGAGGAATCGCTTTCGTTGCAGGATAAGGAAATAGAGCTGATACGCAAAGCCCTAAAAAAACACAAGCACAAACGCCGTCTGGCCGCCGAAGAATTGGGCATATCCGAGCGGACATTGTACCGTAAAATTAAAGAATATAATATTGAAGACGAATAATATGAGGAACCTATTTATAATCAATCCTCTTACGTTAATCATAGCTGGCTTATTATGCGTTGGTTGTTTTACCCGTTGCGGAATTTATTCGTTTTCGGGTGTATCCATCAGCCCCGAGGTTAAGACAGTGAGTGTGGCTTATTTTCAGAATATGGCGCCATTAGTTGTTCCGACGCTAAGTAATACTTTTACCGATGCTTTACAGCAAAAATTTATAAAACAAACCCGACTGAGCATGGTCAGTACCGATGGCGATATCCAATTATCCGGCGAAATACGAGGTTATGATGTGGCTCCAGCAGCAATTACCGGTGACGATGTGGCCAGTCAAAGCCGTTTAACCATACGGATAAAAGTAAAGTTTGAAAACAAGATTGAACCCGAACAAAACTTCGACAGGGAATTTTCGGCCTACGAAGATTTTTCGAGATCGGAATCTATTGATGCCGTACAACTTGCATTGATTGACAAGATCGTTGATACGTTAACCGAAAATATTTTTAATGCTTCGGTAGCTAATTGGTAATAAAATGATTGATTTAAAGAGGTTTTTAAAGGGAATAGTATACATTACAACCAATGAATTGGAACAGTTGGAGCAGTTGGCTACGGAGTACCCATGGTTTTCGCTGGCTCACCAAATTGTTTTAATGGGCTATAAACAGCACGATGATCCCCGGTTTATCGGTAAATGTCACCAAACGGCGCTTTATACGTTAAACCGTAAACGCTTGTATAACTTCCTAGAAAAAGCCTCGAAAGCTACAACCCTGCCACCGTCAAACTCAGCAGTAATAAATACTGGTGAAATACTTACGGTTGAAAATACGGGCAATACTGATAGTACAAAAGACGATCTTTTGCTGAATTTTAGCCATGAATATTTCAGTTTGGACGATCTTTCTCCTATTGATGCGGCCGATTACAACGAGGAAACTAATGACCAGTTAATTACAAAATTCATTAGTGAAAATCCCCGTATTATCCCGAAGTCTTCATCAATTGCCGATTTGGATGATCTTATTCAGCTGGATGAAGAGTTTGAAAATGAGCCTGCCAGCGAAACTTTGGCGAAAATTTATATTTCGCAGGGTTTATTCGATAAAGCAATTTCAACATATGAAAAATTAAGTTTGTTAAATCCCGAAAAAAGTATTTACTTTGCATTCCTTATTGACAATCTGAAAAATAAAGAAAAATAATTTACTTCATCTAATATTATATTGATATGTATACATTTGTGTCTGTTTTGATTATTATAGCGGCTGTATTTTTAATCATATTTGTATTAGTGCAAAACTCGAAAGGGGGAGGTTTAGCAGCCAATTTTGCATCGGGCAATCAAGCCTTTGGAGTTCGTCAAACTACTGATTTTCTTGAAAAAGCAACATGGACACTAATCGCATCGGTATTTATATTATGTATTATAGCAACCGCCTCGATTCCCGGGTTGAATGTACAAACAAGCCGTTCGGCAGTACAGGAAAAATTGCAAAATGTACCAGATCCTGACAGCCGCCCCGAGTTTCCGATAATGCCATCCGAAGGCGGAGCAGCTAACGAACAAATTGCTCCCGATACCACAAATTAAAACACATTCCCTGCTACGCTCGAATAAGCAGAGCCTGGGGTATCTTATTAATAATAATAACTGATCATATATGAGCAAGCTTCAGGGTTTGCTTTTTTATGTGTATACTGTGTCATAGCCACACTGCCTATGTGTATTCATAGTCAATGCATTACACTGGATGCTATAAAATTAGTTTTAGTGCGGACTGAGAGTCCACGCTATTGAAGGACTAACGGAAGTGATTATTTACAAAATCGAAACAAGCCTTGTTCCGTCGGTTTGTTCTTTAATCGTTATGTTCAATGTATCGTTGGGCAATAAGGGTTCTATTTTTTCGGGCCATTCGATAAAACAGTAATTACCACTGTAAAAATATTCCTCGTAACCAAAATCGTATGCTTCTTCTATCTGGTTTATTCGGTAAAAATCGAAGTGGTATATTATTTCACTATCAGCCGTATGATATTCGTTTATCAATGAAAACGTAGGGCTGCTGACAACGTTCTTTACCCCCATAAAGTCGCAAATAGCTTTAATCAAGGTAGTTTTTCCGACTCCCATCTTGCCGTAAAAGGCAATAATTTTTTGATGGCCAAATGTCCGGATAATATCCTCGGCAGCCTGCGTTATATCTAACAATCCGTTTATCGTAATCCGTTTTGTTTCCATCGTAATAATTTTTCTTAGCAACTGTTAAAAAATCATCCTGTTTTTTAATAAACTTTAAATACATCCGTCAGTTATAGTAAATTCCAGTTCGTAAAGATAGTGTATATTTGTAGCATCATTTGTTTTTATTATAAATAAGAAGTAAAATGGGGTAGTATATGTTCGTATATCTGCTTTATAACAAGTAAATTATATTGGCATGAAAAAATGGATAATTACATTATGCTTAGTTATTGCAAGCATAATTTCGGTTAATGCACAAGAGGAGGAACAAATTGTAACGGCGACAACTGTTGAAGATCCGGCAGCCGAAACAGCTTATAACGAAGGTACGGCTTTGCTGCAACAAAAAAAATACAGCGAAGCATTGTTAAAATTCAATGAGGCTATTGACCTTAAACCCAATTTTGAAAAAGCCTACCTGAATCGTGCAATAGCACACGTAGAACTCAAAAATTTTAAAGATGCTGTAATCGATTACAATCAGGCGATCGCCCTGGATCCCACCCCAGCGGCTTATTTCGGCAGAGCGCAGGTTCAGTATGAACTGAAAGAGCCGGATAAAGCCAAAGCCGATTATGGTAAGGTTATCGAGATGGACCCAACTTATGCACAGGCGTATTATTACCGTGGCGGGATATTGTTTGAGCAAGGCAATTACGACGATGCTATTATCAATTACAACATGGCCATAGGCAGCAAACCCAATTATGCCTACGCCTATAACGACCGTGCCGGATGTTACCGTTTGCTAAATAAACCCGACCAGGCAATGAACGACTATAACAAGGCCATTGTTTACGCATCCGACAATGCATCGTTTTATGGTAACCGGGGTAGCTTGAAACGCCAAATGGGGAAACCTGAAGAGGCCATAAAGGATTATGATGAGGCTTTGCGTATTAAAGCGGGTGATTATATTACGCTTAATAACCGGGGGCTTGCAAAATTTGATGCAGGGCATTACCATGAGTCGCTTGATGATTTTACAGCGGTAATCAAACTGAAACCCGATTATGCCTATGCCTACAATAATCGTGGGAATACAAAATATAAATTGAAGGATTATTCGGGAGCTGTAGCCGATTATAACGAAGCCCTGCGCATTAACCCGAAATATGAATATGCTTACCTGAACCGCGGTATTGCCAAGGAAATGCTGCGGGAAGAACAAGGCGCTTGCGCCGACTGGCAAATGGCTTTTGAACTGGGAGTTACATCGGCTGAGGCTTACGTTAAAAATCAATGTAAATAATTGATGTATTAGCGTTAATTAGATTTATCAATCAACAACATTCAGTTAACATGAAATTTTCAATCCCTCAGTGTATAAAATATTGCTTTGCGGCATTGCTGGTTTTTACATCGGTACAACTTACAGCCCAAAATGTAGAATTCGACAAGAAAAATTTCCCGAATGATAAGGATGGGCTGAAACAGGCTCAGAACAACATAAAGGAAGCCGACAAGTTTTATGAAAAAGGAAGCCGTACGGATATCGAGAAAGCGTTGTCCTTGTACCTCAGTGCAAATAAATTTAATCATAGAAATGCCTTACTGAATTACAAAATAGGCCGTTGTTATTTAAGGGGACAAAACAAGCCCGCGGCAATGGATTTTATAGAAACGGCCATTACGCTTAACCCTACTGTTGACAGCGAAGCCCAATATTGGCTTGGACGCGCCTGCCAGTACGGTTATGAGTTCGACAGGGCTATTGATGCTTACAAAACTTACAAAGCCCGACTTATGGCCAAGGATGCCGGCAGAGTGAAAGAGGTTGACAAACACATCAGGGAATGTCAGGTAGGTAAAATTCTGGTTGAAAATCCTGTGCGTGTATTTATCGACAATATTAGCGAATTGAACACCCGTTACCCCGAATACGGACCTGTGATTAGTGCCGACGAATCGGTTATTATGTTTACGGCACGCCGCGATGACTCGACAGGCGGTAAAATTGACGATGAAGATGGCGGCTTTTTCGAGGATATTTACATTGCCGCTAATCAGGGACAGCAATGGAGCATACCTGCAAATATAGGCAAACCTTTGAATACAAATGTACACGACGGAATTATCGGGCTATCGAACGACGGGCAAAAACTATTTGTATACCGGACAGATGACGGTGGCGATATTTATGCATCAACTTTAAAGGGAGACAGTTGGTCGAAACCTAAAAGCATCGGCTCAAAGGTTAATTCGAAATATCATGAATCTCAGGCTTCATTGTCTTATGATGGTAACACGCTTTATTTTATCAGTGACAGGCCCGGTGGTTTCGGTGAGCATGATATTTACTTGTCGCGTCGCGATGCGAAAGGCAACTGGGGAGAACCCGTAAATCTGGGTCCGGCTATTAATACCGAATATGATGAATTGTGCGTATTTATTCATCCAGATGGTAAGACGCTGTATTTTAGCTCGAAAGGACATGAAAATATGGGTGGTTTCGATATATTCAAATCGGTGTTTGAAAATGGAAAATGGAGCACACCCGAAAACTTAGGTTATCCGGTAAATACGCCCGATGATGATTTATTTTTTACTTTGTCGGCAAGCGGTAAGCGCGGTTATTTTTCGTCAATCCGCGAAGGAGGTAAAGGCGATCAGGATTTGTATATGATTACTTTTTTGGGAGCCGAAAAAGCATTAATCGGCAACTCCGAAGACATGCTGATTGCCTACCAGAGCAATCCAGTAAGTGAAAAGGTTATCGAGCCGGTTGTTGAGTTGCCCTCGGCTAATCTGACCCTGCTGAAAGGGATAATCCGTGAAGACGAAAGCAAAAATCCCATTGAGGCAACCATTACTTTGGTTGATAATACCAAGAATATTGTTATTGCTACGCTTGAATCGAACAGTAAAACAGGGCGTTACCTGGTATCGTTACCATCGGGTATAAATTACGGTATATCGGTTAAGGCTGAAAGCTACCTGTTCCACTCTGAGAATTTCGATATACCCGTAGCAACAGGTTTTCAGGAAGTTGTTAAGGATATCGATATGAAGAAGATTGATATCGGTAGCCGCATTGTACTGCGCAATATTTTCTTCGATTTTGACAAATCGACCCTGCGCGCCGAGTCGGTATACGAGCTAACGCAATTAATTAACTTGTTGAATGAAATGCCAAAACTTAAAATCGAATTATCAGGACATACCGATAACAAGGGTTCGGCAGCATACAACCAGAAACTATCCGAAGACAGGGCCAAAGCTGTGGTTGATTACCTTGTATCGAAAGGCATCAGCGTATCACGCTTGATGTATAAAGGTTATGGCCTTGAGCAGCCTATAGCAACCAACGACACCGAAGAGGGCAGGCAGCTGAATCGCCGTACAGAATTCAAGATTATTGAAAAATAATTCTTATAAATCAAACAGGAAGCGCACTTCGTTAGTGTTGTTTCCTGTCGATTAAAAATGGTAAAGACCTAACTAGTTGTTCCTTAAAATGACATATAATTTTGATTTTCAATATATTATTTTTCATTTTAGTTGTTTTTTCTTGCCAGAAATCGTAAATTTGCAGTGTAAATCTTGCAAATAATAATGTATTTTAGGGTCTGCTGAAAAACTCATCCTCTCATAGTCGATAAAAAAACTGCTGCTTGATAGTCCAGCAGTCAAAATTCGCCAGTTTTTCCAGTAGTGCTGAAAAACTCAGCCATACCTTAATATTATGGAGCATAAGGCTATCGCCACAGCCAACTTGACTAAGTTAAGCGCCATGATGATGTCGGCAATCCATGATTCAGAAGTCTCTATCAGTCTTGCACGGATACGATCTAAACCGTAAGCCGTCTTGGCTTGACCGAACTTGCCTTCCACTGGATTGCGTTCTCCCGGACTTACGTGAATGGACACTGCCGAAGCCGAAGGTCTGCCCGGGGGCTTGGCCTTTAGATGGATACCCTTTTCCTTCAACAGCCGGCGGTTCTCTCGCGTGCAGTAGATTTTATCGGCCAAAACTTCCGCCGGATAGAATCCGAAACGCCTGCGGTACTGTTCGATGTATGCTTCCAGATGACCGCCTTCATTGAAAG
>JAISFN010000079.1 GCA_031263585.1 Prevotellaceae bacterium
ACCGCATTGGCGGAAAATTACGCTTCTCATATCATGGTATTCTTTATATCCAAGCTTACAGACAGCTTCATCACGAAATTCAGTTACGTAATTTAATAAAAGCGTAAGCATATTTTCAGCTAAGTACATCTGCGAAATTAGTTTATACTATTATAACTATAAAATATATATAAACAAGATACTTACAAATAATGAATAATATAAAATAATTGAGAGAACGTACTTATAAAAAATAATCCAAGTAAAAATAAGGATATTCATTTAAATTTAAATCGTATCAGTTGATTGTATTCTTGCCCGGGATATAAAACCGAACTTGGAAAAGCCAATTGGTTGGGCGTGTTAGGCATATATTGTGCTTCAAGGCAAAAGGCTTCGCGTTTGCCGTATAGTTTTCCGTTTTTACCGTTCCAAGTACTTTCCAAAAAGTTACCGGCATACAAATGAATCGACGGGTAGGTTGTATAAACCTCCAATGCCCGCCCCGACGATGGGTCATACGCTTCGGCGGCTAATGCCAATACCTTGTCGTTTTTACGTTTTAAAACAAAGGTATGGTCGTATCCGCCTGCTAATTTCAACTGGTCGTCATCGGCATTTATATCACGGCCAATAGGTTTGGCTGTGGTAAAATCGAACGGGGTATCTTTTACCGGGCGGAATTCTCCACTTACAATAGATCCTTCTTTCATCGATAAATAGTAGTCCGAATATACTTTCAACACTTGGTTGTGAATAACACTGTCATCACCTTTCAAATTAAAATAAACGTGATTCGTGAGATTTATATGTGTAGGTTTATCAGTTTTTACACGGAAATTAATATCGAGCTCGTTTTTATCAGTCCATACGTAGTTCACTTCGATTTGAATATTGCCGGGAAACCCTTGGTCGCCGTCAGGGCTGGCGGTTTTAAACGTTATGCCTTTATCATGTATTTCATAATCCCACACGCTTTGGTTGATACCGACTTCGCCCCCATGCAGAATATGAGGAGCAACATTTGCCGAAAGCTTATAAACCTGTCCTTCAATCGAGAATTGGGCATTTTCAATACGGTTGGCATAACGCCCTACTGTAGTACCGATATAGCAAGTGTCGGACAAATAAGCTTCGAGGTTGGGGAAACCCAAAACAATATCGGCTTTATTTCCGTTACTGTCGGGTACAATTGCCGATACCCAGGTAGCTCCGTAATTGGTCAGTGCAACACTGTTATCCTGTGAATTGGTAATAGTGAATAATTTAACATCTTCACCTGTTGGAGTTTTACCCCAATCTTTTATATCTATTTCCATAGTGCCAAGGGATAAACATTTTGGGCAACCAAATCGTTGATTTTAGCAATTACCATCCGCCTGTCTTCCTTATAGGTTATGCCGAACCAACGCGATGTGGTATCAAGTACCTTAACGGTAGCTGTTTTACTTTCAATCAGAATGTTTACCAGCAGTGGAATAAAAAATTCGGATTTAAGCTCGTTTCCGCGTTCATCCAGGAATTGTTTGAAGGCTTTTTCCGAATAGTCGAAATAATCGGGCGTAAATGCCCACATATTCATCGAAACAGGCGTATTTTCGGCCAATTCGTGCCAGCTTCCGTCATCGTCTTTGTATTGAATTTTACCGTCGATACGCTCGATATGGGTACGTTCAACAACGGTTGCTAAATAGTTATCAGCATCGGTACTGCAAACCCCGCGAGCTACGGATCCGCTATCCGACAATGTGTTGCCCACACGATAGCCTACCATACCGTATTGATTTTTTTTGCCGTTTAAGGATTGTAAAAATTTCGATATAACCTCAAACGATTCTTTCCCGTAAAAATCATCGGCATTGATAACGCAAAACGGCTCGTGGATAGCCTCTTTACCCATTAAAACAGCATGGTTTGTTCCCCATGGTTTTTCACGGTCTTTATGAGGCTGGTAGCCTTCGGGTAAGTAATTAAGTTCCTGAAAGACTCTCTCGACAGGGATTGCTTTATCGAAACGTTGATCGACAAATTCTTTGAATTCCCTTTCGAAACTATGGCGGATAACAAAAACTACTTTCCCGAATCCGGCACGTATAGCATCGTAAACCGAATATTCCATAATAGTTTCTCCACTTGGGCCAACGCCATCCATTTGTTTAAGCCCTCCATAACGGCTACCTAATCCAGCAGCCAGTACAAAAAGTGTTGGTTTCATACATTCATCAAGGTTTTTTTAATAAATAAATAAATAAACAATTTAAAGTAATTAAATAGTCAAAAACAATTTATTAGTGCCTTTTTATAATTTTAAATTGCTTATATAGTGATAGATAATATGGTTTTTAATTTTCAATCATCAATCTTGTAATTTACAATACTTAAAAAAACAGGTTACTAAATTAGTCTATAAAAATAGGTATTATTTTAATAATCGACACATAATTATATCAAATTGTTATAATATATATTCTCCATATCTTCTTTTAGAAGATTTTAATGGTAAAAGACATTATTAGCGAAAAAATTCATTACTTGAATATAATACAGATATTATTTTTGAGTATTACTGATTAACTATATAGAGTTTGTCTAAAAATTTTCATTATAAAAATTTAATCATCAGCGCGATAAAAGCGAGATAAACCATCGTTTGGGAAGATTCTATCGTGCGTTCGTAGTCTTTCGCCAACCGCCTAAAGTCGCCGAGCCATGCAAATGAACGCTCTACCACCCA
>JAISFN010000081.1 GCA_031263585.1 Prevotellaceae bacterium
ACCGCATTGGCGGAAAATTACGCTTCTCATATCATGGTATTCTTTATATCCAAGCTTACAGACAGCTTCATCACGAAATTCAGTTACGTAATTTAATAAAAGCGTAAGCATATTTTCAGACAAAAAGATAATAATAATAGACATTATATTCAATAAAATTGGTGATTATGAGTAAATTAAAATTAGCATTTTTAAAATTGACTGAAAATAAGCGAAACGCAAAACAATATATATTGTAAACTGCTGATAATAATGTACAATAATCTTTTATTGAACATAAACTCTAATATTAATTTTATTTTTTCATGCGACAAAAATACACATTTTATTGTTTTTTTATGCTTTTTAGCGTTTACTATTTGATATACAAAAAATATATAGTAACTTTGAAAATCCTCTTTATATAAAACCAATTGTTATGCGATTATGCATTATAATACTTCTATTTTTCTTAATACCGTTTACCTGCAACTTGTTTGCCCAGCAAGAGATAAGTGAAAATCCGCATACAGGCTGCGGCCTTTTTTCACCCCATCAAATTATTATTGACGATTTCCTTAAATATGATGTCCCGGAACTTTTGTTCGATGATAATCTTGTAAATATGGAAATGACATGGGGTAATCCGGTAATAAACTCGGCTGTCAAGTCCGCGATACTGCAAATCGAATTAACTACATCTGTTGTCGAGAGCAAACAAATACCTTTAAATGTTTGTCTTGTTATCGACCGGAGCGCATCAATGAGCGAGTACCGGCGTATGGATAAGGTAAAGGTGGCGATGAAAGAATTTTTTAAAATGCTTAAACCGACTGACTATGCCTCGATTGTAGTATATGACGACACCGCTATGATACTTTTCCCCGCTCAACGAATGCATGACGGCGGCGGATACAATTATGTTGCCGGCTTGATAGACAGCATAAAACTGGGCGCAAGCACCAATATGGTAAGTGGTATGACATTGGGATACAAAGAAGTTTTAAAAAATTACAGCCCTTTTTCGGCCAACAGGGTAATTTTACTAACTGATGGTATTACCAATTTGGGAATTATCGAACCTGCCGCTATTATAGCTCAATCGAAAATATACAATGATAAAGGTATTGATATATCGACCATTGGTGTGGGAACCGACATTAATTTCGGTTTATTGAATCAAATAGCCAGTGAAGGGTGCGGTTTAAGCCACTTTATTGGAGATTGCGACAGTGTTAGAAATGATGCAATAAGAGTGTTTAAAGAGGAACTTAACAACATGCAATCGCTGGTAAAAGACCCTGTGATTGAGATAACATTCCCCAAACAGTTCGAAGCCAGCTTGGTGAAAGATATTATTGCCGAACAGCACAGAAAATTGATCAGCATCTTTATAAAAAGCCTTCCGCAAGGGATGTCCCAAACATCCATCATCCGGTTTAACATCAATAAAAAAATCAATAAAGATATCGAATTCGAAGTCAAATTGACTTACTTTGATGTGTTGAGCCGGAAAACGGTAAGCCGAACCCGGCACAAACGGCTTTTATACTCTCATACGCCAAATGAGAACATTGATATGCTGGACGATATAAACGTAAAAAATAATTACTACCTGACATTGATGACCTGCATGTTAAAAAAATCGGTACAGGAGTTCGAGGGTAAACGCTATAGCAACGCCCGCCATATAATTAATAAATGCCTGGCAGATATAGACAATAAAATAGACCTAAGCAAACCCGACAGCCGCCAGTGGACGGTACGGCAAATGTTGTTGCACCAGTTGCAATTGGTCGAAAATATTTTATTCAGAAACCGATAAGCTGATATCTGAGAACATACTAGACATTAAGAGCTTATTTAAATTTTACAGCTAAAAAATAGATAAATAATAAAAGGTTTTACTAATTATTGCTTTATTAGTACTTTTTATTCACTTTTAAATTATTTTTTAAAGCCTTCATATGAAGGCTTCGCCGATTTTTCAATTCGCTACGCTCAACACAACAATTTGATTATAGTTCAATATCAAAAAAGGATTTCTGGTTTCGTTTATTTTGCCGGTTCTTTTTCTTTCAACTTTGCCGAGTATTCGGCATAGTATGTTTTTATCAACAATAAGAAGCTCGAAATTAATAACGGCCCGAAAATAATACCCCAAAACCCGAATAACGGAATTCCCATTATTACCCCGAAAATTGTGATTAACGGATGTACATTCGCTGCCTTTTTCAGCAGTATCAGCCGTATTACATTATCGGCATTGCCAATTATCAATAAGCCGTATATGCCCAATATAATTCCGTTCCACATCGAGCCTGCTGCTATCAGGTAAACACTAATCGGCAGCCAGATCAGGGTTGTCCCCAATAAGGGTACAATACCGAAAAGCCCTGTTAAGAATCCCCAGAATATAGCGTCGGATACGCCGAATATCCAGTATCCGAGCGCCGCAACGCATGCCTGACCGAACATAATAAGGGGTATACCGACTGCGTTGGAAAAAATGATGTTTTTAATTTCGTTTTCAATTTTTAATAAACTTTTTCCGTGGAAAGGGATATAATTGGTAATTGTATACTCCATTTGCCGTGCCCTGGCCAGCATAAAATATAATACCACAAACATCATAAACACGTTTGCACCTATACTGTAGGTTGTATTTAAAAAGCTCGAAAGGATGTTCATCAACATATCTTTCGACTGAACGATAATGTCTTTAGGTATAATATGGTATCCCGTTAAATGGTAAATTTTATCGGCAATAACATTTATCCCGCCAAACAATGAAGATAAATTGGCTGTGGCAAATTTTGTATACAATACATTAAATACACCCACTCCGATAGCTATCAAGGCTGTTGCCGAGAGCGCAATGACAAGCAACGAGGCTTTTACAATACCCCACCCCCTTGTTTTGGTAAGATAAAAAAACGGACGTCGTAAAACAATATATAAGGTTATAGCCCCTAAAAAACATCCTAAAAAAAACTTCAGTTGCACAAATATTACAACCCCTATAGCAATTAAAGCCAGTAAAAATAATGCCTGTCTGAAAAATTTATTGTAAATAGTATTGTTTGCGTCCATAATTTTAGGCTTTTAAGTATTAAATTGATTATACACTATGTTGCTCTTTAAGGAATATATCAATAATTTGTTTTGATTACTGAAAGCTTGTTTAAATTTTACATTTTTAACCACAATAAACACAAAGAAATCCCTATGTTTACAAAGAAATTCGGTTATATTCAAACCTCTGTATTTTTTGTGAAAACCGTTGAGTCCTTTGTGGTAAAAAATTTCGATATCTTATTTATTTTCAAATTTATTTTAATATATACTTCCTTAGTACATGACAAAAATTTGATATATACTTAGAATTATTTGAATATCAACAAAATATGCTTTATTTTTAATTGGAAATGACTTTGAAAATTCGTATATTTACGACTGGTTTCCAATTAGTTGTAATGAAAACGAACAATTTCAAGGTCGAGTACAAAACTACCCAATTAATTTCAATTTTAAGCCAAAGCCTGGCGGGAAAAATGAATATAGCTCGCGTAAAGTTCTTTGGACTGTTTATTTGCGCGCTCTGTAAGGTGCAAACAGTTAGTTTTTGTAAACTCGCCACGGCGTTTGAAACGCCTGCAAAATCGGGTTCCGCGCTACGCCGTATTCAGCGGTTCATGGCGGGATACGTGCTGGATTCCAATTTGCTCGCTC
>JAISFN010000171.1 GCA_031263585.1 Prevotellaceae bacterium
ATCATTGCATGGTACAAGTCGTGAGCGAAGGAGGAAACGGCTTTCCGATAACGCTCTTCAAAACTGCAAGTACTCGTTTGCTCATCTATCTGTGCATACATTTTTATATACGTTGTTGAACTTTCTTCAAATATTCTTCGTATTTTGCTTTTGTGTCCATAGGGCATAAAGGTTATAAGGGGTTGTTGTTTTGTTATATCACACAAAATTATAACCTTTTTTATCTCATTCCTGTATCTCTATAGTTTTGACAAACAAATATTTTTTGCTTACCGGAATTTTGTCGTACACCCATCCATTGTCATCCTGAACGAAGTGAAAGACCTGAAAAAGAGATGTTTCATTTCACTCAGTGCGACAACTTGATAGCGATTTAGTATTAATGCGTCATTGTCAACCATAGGCGAGGCAGCCGAGCTTTGCGAGCTTACCGCAAGTAATCTAGTGTAAATATAATTTCATGCACTTGCCCTAATCAATTCTGGAAAATGTTTACTTTTGTCAATCTTTTTCAGGAACAGTTTTATGCAATACAGTATTTATCCTGACATATCTGGAGCACGTGATTTTGTAGCAACTACAGGTTTTTTCGATGGTGTGCACCTTGGGCACAAGGCTGTGTTGGATAAAGTAGTAAAGATTGCTCGTAACGAGGGAAAACCGTCGTGTGCGGTTACATTCTGGCCACATCCGCGGATTGTGTTACAAAAAGATGTAGACAAACTGAAATTTTTATCGACCCTTGACGAAAAGCAGGAATTGATAGCTGCCGTTGGTATTGATAGTTTAATTGTAATACCGTTTACCTTGGAGTTGTCGCATTTAACGGCTGAACAGTTTTTTACCGAATGCTTATTGCACAATTTGGGAATTAGCTATTTAATTGTAGGGTACGATCACCGCTTCGGCAGAGGAGGGCAAGCCAATTTCACCCAAATTAAACGTTTGGGTAAGCAATCGGGTGTACCGATTGAACGGGTAGTGGCCAACAGTATCGGCAAAATTACAATAAGTTCCAGTAAAATACGCGATGCCTTGCAAAGCGGAGATATTGCATTGGCTAACCAATTATTAGGATATACCTATGCTGTAAGCGGCATAGTGGTACATGGTAAAGAACTGGGTCGCAAAATGGGTTTCCCTACGGCAAACATTCAGCCTCACGAATCGTTGAAATTGCTGCCGCAAGACGGTACTTATGCCGTAGAAGTTATTTTGGATGATAGCAATTTTATTTACAAAGGCATGCTTAGCATCGGTGTTCGCCCGACTATTGACGACAATAAACAGCGTGCCATCGAGGTAAATATTTTTGATTTTGATAAGGATATTTATGGTGAAGCTATTACCGTACGCTTTGTTGCCCGTTTACGCGACGAACTGAAATTCGACAGCATCGAGGCTTTACGGCAGCAACTCTTTCTGGATAAAATAAATACATTGGCTGTTTTTAAGTAATTGATTAGACATTATATCGAATAAAATTTTAAAGAGCAAAGGCTTTATTATATAATTTAATGTTTAGCATAACGGATTGTAACATATAGAATTGTATATTTGTGAAAATACCTGAAAACATATGAGAAGTACACATTTTTTAATATTGCTAATTACATGTTTCATTTGCGGTACCCAAGGCAGTTGGGCGCAAACAAACAGAAGAGATGTTGAGCTTGCTACCGAATATACGAATAAAGGGGTTGATATTTGGGGAAATGCTAATGCAGTAGGTAGTTACACTGTTTTTATCCGGTTTTCAGCTTTAAATAATACCCAACACATGTCATCATATTCGGCTATATTAGCAGGGAGAAGTAAGATCATATCCTTTAAGCCTATCGATGAACAGAAAAGTGTTTCATGCAGATATTCCTATTATTATGTCAGGGGTTACAAGAATCGTAAAGTCGACAGTACTTTTATTTACCGCTTACCTTTCAGTATATTAAAAACTGATTCAGTGAGGGTTTTAAGTCTTTTCAATGTTAACGAACGCTATTTTAACCAATCGTCCGATCATAACTGGATAGCATGGCAATTCTCACTTAATCAAAACGATACTGTTTTCGCCATGCGCAAAGGTTTAGTTGTAAAAATTGTGGATAGTTATGACCCTGTGGATAAGGAAGGCGTAGTGGTATCGTACCAAACCGAGCGAAATAGTGTTACCGTAGAACATGCAGACGGTACATTGTGCTATTACCGTGTTATGGAAAAAGGCGCTTTTATGGTATCCGAAGGAGATGTTGTGTATCCGGGAACCCCTTTGGGCAAAGCTGGTACTTTTAATAAGGGGGGCAACTATCAAGTACGTATATCTATATCGTACCCCGAAATAGATAAGGAATTGGCAAAGAAACCTGTTGAAAACAAAAGTGTTTTCAAGAATGTTTATTATAATCCTTACTTTGTGACACAGGGAGGCACACAACAATTGTTGCACGGTAAATATTATAAATCAGTATCTTCTGCCGAATTAATTCGGCAAGAAATGACAAAAAAGGAGATAAAAAAATTAACGAAGTAATTTATAATTTGAATGATAAAAATCGATTCCATATATACAAACAAGTACCAACGCAATAATTGCATATTTGCATTAAGCCACTATCGAACTAGGTAAAACGAAGCATTTCTTTTCCTAATCTTTTACTTCGCTGAAACCGGGCTTGCGAATTTACCGAAGCCAATGATAATATGAATTTGGTATAAAAGGCATAATATGGGAGCACATTAAAAAGGGACATTCATTAAATAAGAACACAATTTCAACCAATTTATTATTAATTCGTTGATGTTTTTCTTATCTTTGTTTATTCCTCCGAACATATGGATTGACAGCCTAGATCGAGGAGATCTAACCTAAAAGATGTGCGCAAGAGACAAAAAATCTCCAAATTACAATCCACGATTGGCTTCAACGAGTTTGATATCTTCAAGAGTTGCCGCTAAAGTTTTCCAGTTAGTGAACCATGTACGATTTATGGACTGTTGCCATTTGAACAGTTGGCAAAATCATTGGGTTTGAAAGGAAGATCTTTGGGCAGAGCTTCCTGCTTTACCCCTGAAGGGAAGATTGCTTTGATGCTGCTCAAGTTTTACAGCTGTTCTTCGGACAAGGATTTGATTGCACAACACAATGCCAATAACCATTACCTGCTTTTTTGCAGAGTATGCATCAATCCGTTGGGTCCTCTTAGCAACTTTAATATTGTGAGAGAAACCCTGTGTTGGATAGGTCATAAACCAGATAATGATAAGCTTCAACAAGTACTTGCTTCGCCTTGGAAAGCATATTTGGAGAATACTTCCGTATTGACGGCCGATGCGGCCTGCTATAAAAGTGCAATCCATTTTCCTATTGATGTAAAAATATTGCTGGAACCGGTTTATTGGGTCTATCCTCACTAGAAATAGATTGTTAAGTTTATCGAAGGGAGGAAGCCTGAAATCAAGTGTGGTAAACAAAATAGGCAGTTTAGTTCTAAAAATATAAATAAATCGGGCAATTGGCTTGGAGTCTTGTATCCTAAAAATGTAAAAAAAGAATAATCGCTTAGTACATGACAAAAATTTGATGTACACCTAGAATTATTTGAATATCAATAAAATATAATTGCTTTTTAGTTGGAAACGACCTTGAAAATTCGTATCTTTATAACTTAGATTCAAT
>JAISFN010000175.1 GCA_031263585.1 Prevotellaceae bacterium
GCAATAATTTACCATTTACCGTAACAAACATTTTTTTGCCGAACGGCAAACAGGTTCCGGTAGGAATATGTTTTACATTCGTTGGGTCAAACAATAAATCCGTATAATCACGGTAAGTAAAACCGCCATATTGATGTAAAAACATAGCCGCACTTTGATAGCTGCCTGTTTTCATAAACATGCCCTGTTCTATGGCTTCATAGTGTTCAGATTGGTGCAGACTTTCATGGGAATTGCGGTAGGTTTGTTGGAATAATTCCACCTTGTCGGGCCGGATGCCCATGTTGTTGAGTTCACCAATACTCGGAATTTTATTATACTTGTCTTTTATAAACAGATAAATATCTTCTACCGAATTGCGGTTATGTAACACCGCATTAAAATTTACATATTGCTCAAAATAGTCAGGATATTTTTCACGCAAGGCATCTACATTTTTAATAATGCGTGGAAAAGCCGGATGCCCCGCCTTATCTACGCGATACGAAGTATTATACTCATTGCCGTCTAAACTAATAAGCGTATAAAATTGATGTGTTACTAAAAAATCCATGTATCGGTGAAGCAACAGTGCATTGGTGGTCATAGAGAATGTAAATGAACGGTGCGGGCAATCCAAGTGCTCCATATACTTTACAATGGTTTCAATAAACGGCATATTCAGCAGCGGTTCGCCCCCATAGAAGCTGATATATACATTGCGTTTAGCGGAACTGTTTTGTTCCGAGTTCCATAATACTGCCAAGTAGTCTATCAATTTTAGTGCCGCATCTATACTCATCATTTTATCTTCCCGCTTGTCGTAGTCATCATAAAACTCGCCGTAGCCGCAATATTTGCAACGCAAATTACAAGCGTCGGTCACCTCAAAGGTGAGCTGATGGAGATTGGAGAGTTGATATATTATATCTTCCGGTTTTATCATAAATTAGTATATTATTAAATCATTTTCGAACACGCTGTAATAACAACGTGTCTTTACCTCGTTTTACAACTATGGATTGTTGCAATATGTTGTCATTAGGTATTTTCCGAATTTTTAATAAACTATCTCGCGATATGTTCCGCACATATGTACTATCAATTTTTAATACAATGTCCCCTAAACGAATATCTGTTTTTATTATACTCGTAATTTTATTTGCGACAAAAAAATCGCTCGCAAGACAAATGCCGGCAATTATCGATGTCGAATCATTAAGGTAAAATAGTTCTTTAGATAATGGGCGTACATAGATTTTATTAGTCATATAATCAAAATATAAATCATAGTTGGAAAGAATTTCCATTCCTATTAACAAGTCAAATATATGATATTCTTGTCCTTTATGCATTGTACAACCATGCATTAATGTGTTTTCGGATCCCATTTTTACTTTTTGAAAAAATAAATGTTTTTCCAACGATCTAATGTTTTTATCTGCATAATTTTCTATAACTTTAGTTCTTGAATTCTTAAATAATAAATTAGACGAATTAAAACCTAAATCTAATAATGTTGCCAATCTATGAAAATGTGCTTGTCCTTGAGTGTCAATAAACGTAATAGGGAATTGTATTATTTGTAATTTATTTTTTAGTTGATAATTATATTCTATTGCTAATGGGTCTATTTGAGCAGGGAATTCAATATAGTGCTCATTATTATTGATTTTAATAATACCATTCTTAGCCAAGCATCTTAGTGGAATAATTCCATCTATTTGTAATTCATTAAAATAAGCATTATCAAAGACCTCTATAAAGTCTTTTATTTTCTCATTATTTATTGTATACCCTGATAAATTTGTGTTTGTAAACACATGCTCTTCAATATGGTAGTAAATTTCACCTTGTGCTATATACGCTTTTTGTGCTGGGATTGTTAAAAAATGATTTGTGGAAGTGATTTGCGGATATTTTTTAAGGTGTAATATATCTGTATATTGCCTTATAAATTTTTCAGTCAACATAAGTTCTGTGCATCCATTGTCCACAAAAAGAGTCGTGGAGACTTGATTGTTTAACTTTACTGTTATTGCGATCCTATTATCTATCAATTTAAATGGTATTTTAAATTCTTCGATATTAGAGGTATTATTGGATTCTTCATTCTTAAAACCAAAACAAAAAAAGCAAAAACAGAACAAAATAGTACATGATATCTTTATCATAGTTACTATACGAAATTTATGTAAAATATTATGTGTGCCCATATTTCTATTTATAGAATTATATTTTAACTAAAAGAAAGTTTAATAAAAATTACAAAACAAATATTAATTAATAGCATTTATTGTCATGCAAGATGCCACGCTACAAGTATCTAAATTTGTAAAATTTATTAAACTTTCTTTATAAATACAATTTATTTATTGTATTGCTCTGATATCCGTCCAAGCCACAGCATCACATTTAGTATTAAGATGACCGGCACGATTAGCATTCATGTTATCATCAACAGAAGAACCACCTGGCTGTCCTGCATAACAGCATCCACAAGAACATTGAAATGAAACAGTTTCTCCATTAGCCGCAACAGCTGTGCCCTCAGCCCCTTTAACTTGGAGCATTTCCAGAGTATTTAATTTCATATTTTTCATAATCTTTATTTTTTATTTCGCCTACTTTTCAATTTTTTTTTTCGGCGAAAGTTTTTTGCTTTTTTGTTAGTTGTATTGTTTTCGTACAATGGCCTAATTTTAAAGAAAAGCTAAACTTTAAACTCAGGCTCATAAACGCACCTTTCTGTCCTGCACTATGCAGACGCTTGAAGGTCAATAAAAATTACGTATCTTTGTCACACTCTCCTTTTTTATTTAGGAGGGAATCGGGGGCGGAAGTTGTTATACCTTATATATATTGGCAACTTTCCGCCCTTTCCCCTTAGTTTATTTTTTTGTTGGTATTATTTTCATTTTAACTTTTCAGTTTTAGTATTCCATATTAAACAGTACAGGCGTCGGTGACCTCAAAAGTAAGCTGCTTGAGGTTGGCTAATTGACGAATAACATCTTCTGCTTGTAAATGTTGTTGTTCTTTTTCTTTTTCCATAAAATTACCAAAGCTTAAATTTTGCTGTTACTAACACTTGTGCCGGACGTATGTCATAGACCGAGAGAAAGGCGCTCACATTATCGTAGGAAGCGGTAACGTACTGTTTGGCATTAAATACATTCGAGCATATAAACGCCAGTTCTACGGATTTAAACTTATAGCTGGCGCTCACGTCGGCAAATGAACAGTTTTTTCCTTCCGCCACGGCATTGTTGTAATAATGTTCATAGCCCATACTAAGCGTCAAACCGGCTACAGGAAACAAATTTACGGTTATCCGGTTGGATACGGAACGGAGGAGCGGATAGGCCACCGTGTTGCCGGCAACGATACTCCTGCTTTTGCTCCATAACAGTGCATAGCTAATCCCGCCCCACGACACCGGTTGGGATTCGATGCCCGGTTTAAATCCGTAATTCCGGTAACGGAAGTCGAGTAATGCGCCCTGCACCATTTGTGACGAAGCGCTTTCATAATAATTCGCTGACAGCGATACCGTACTATGCAAATTATACAGGTTTTTGCTGATAGACCCGTTTACTCCGTACATTTGCGAAACCACAGACTGGTTAAGGGTATTTTGTACCTGCAACAGCCCTGAAAAACTTCGTTCACGGAGCATGTTGGAATGATGCTGCTCATAGAAGAAATCTATGTTGGCAAATAAGGCTTTCAACGCATTTCGATAAATAATGCGAAACACATAGCTGTGGGTTTTGTAATCGGCCAAGCGCCCGTCGTTTTTGTTGAAATTGCGGTAATTTTGCATGAGGTAACCGGTATAACTGTCTTGCAAGGCGCCCATATTTTGGGTAAATGAGTAACCGGCTTTCAGTCTCCAATACCGGCTCAGGTCGTAAGTAATAGCAATATCGGGATTGCACAGGAAGCGATTAATTGTTTGCTTTTGTTGCGGGAATACATCCTCAATCAACAACAAGCGATAGCTAACAGGCAATGACACCTCTATTCGAAAATATTTCCGTTCATAAATATAGTTGCCGGTAATGTAAGCTTTGTAGATTTGCCAATGCAACTCATTTTGCAGGGAGTCGGGCGCAACGGAAGCCGGAACGCCGGTCTGTTGCAACGGCTGCAATAAGGAATGAAATTGTTGAATATCCACATCTATTCCACCGTAATAATTTTGCCGGAATCCGCGTTTGGCTGTAGAAAAATTAAAACTTGTTTTTGACGAGAAATGACGGAACAACGTATTTTGCTCCAGCGTCACGAACGGTTGTCCGTGATTGAGCAGGTCGGCATACAATCCCGGCTGGATTGCCAACTGTTGCGGCGTATGCGCATACCCGTTAAACGAATAAAACCGGATACTCCTGTCGTTAGGCAGCGTTTTAATCAATTCGAAGTTATTGTAAATTTGATAACTGTCGCTTTGCAGTCGTTGCCCGACGGTATCGGCAACGCCGGCCTCGCCATCCCATGCCGCTTTAACATTCAGCTTATCGGTCAAATAAAAATTATCCTTGTTCGCAGTAATATTAACTGCTGCATCCAAATTATTCAGGGTTTTCCCAGCGTGCAGTAACTCCTCCATCTGAAACGTGCTGTCTGTCGAAAAATAATACGAAGAACGGGAATAGCTGTCTTCCACCTGATAGTCGTTATAATAGGAAATATTTGCCGTCAGTTCGTACTCGCGGGGCAATATCTGCAACACGTTGATGGAGCCGGAATGAATATTGTTAAACAGATACCGCTGTGTATTGATGGGCGGCGGAGCGGGCGACAATACCGACAAAAATTGCCCGTTGTCTAAATAATTTCCACCGTGTGAATAAAAAGAAGTGAGCTCCTGTGCCACATCGTTACCACTATTATTACCTTTGTAGGTGTTGATATTTTGCCGTTTTTTTGCAAAATAAAGCGACGTCAGTTCGTTATTCCACAACAGCGGCGCCACGCCAATGCCTAATTGTCCCATAGCGCTCAGCGCGCCTTTTGCGCCGTCCTGTAATTTCAGGTTAATGGCTGCCTGGTCGGAAGGGCTCACGCCGGCCAGCGCTTTAATCGGCTGATGGTATTCATACACTTCTACGGAAGCCACATCTTTGGCAGAAATATTGTTGGTGGCAATGGCATAACGGCCTTGCAGCAGGTCTAAATTCTCTACATAAAATTTATTAATCTCCTTTCCGTTGTATTTTATCCGCCCGCCCGCCGATACTTCAATACCCGGCATTTTCTTCAATACATCGCCAATGACGCGGTCGCCTTTCCCTGCAAAAGCCGACACCAAATAATTCAGCGTATCGCCTTTCTGGGAAATAGGCGTAGCTTTTACCACCACTTCACTTAATACAATCGGTTGTTCTTTTAAAGTAAAATCAATGGTTTGTGTCATGGGGACAATGATACGCACGATTTTTTCATAGTCAAAACCGTTTACCGTAAGTTGCAGTGAATCTGCTGTTCCCGTATAATTCAGCCAGTAATGGCCGCTGGCGTCAGATAGGGAATACACCAATATCGTGTTTTGATTTGGAGGCGTCAATAACACACTGATGCCCGAAAGCGCCGCTCCTGATTTATCGGTAATGGTTCCTTGAATGGTTATTTGCCCCTGCGCATAATGACACATCAGCATACCTAAAAAAAGCATGCTGACAGTTTTTACTTTATAGCGAAAGGGATACATTTTTTATTCTAATTCAATCGGGTTGTACGGTATTTTTCTATATCGGTCGGCTACATCTATTTTCGTTGACCATGATATGTGCCGTTCTTCAAATTCTTTATTGGGTGTAGCTATCTCTTCTATCGTTTTACCGGAATCATCCTGTACATATACATTAAATCCTAAAGCCAACAAGGCATTTACATAGTTTTCATAGAATTGTTTTTGCGCTTTCCGGTACTCGTCCCGTGAACATTTGATTAAACGTGATACACCAATCATTATTACCGGTTGTTTTATCTGCCGGAGTTGTTCTATGCCGATACATTCAAATACGTAGTGATTTCTACTGTCCGACGCTTTTAAAATCAGACCGGGCAAACCGCGCAGTTTCCATGGTCCGGCATTTAATGGAATGTCGGTGGCAAACCATACCGTCCAGTCGCGCCCCCTGAAGCGAGTAAAGGCTTTCTGGCAATTATACGAAAGTATGGTGGCGGTTTCGTCACCAATAGTCCATTGCGGTGTTGCGTCATTTTCTTCATACCGGTAAGTAGACAAATCGGTAATCGGCTCCATTACGGTTTGCTTTCCAGAACTGTATCGATAATAAATATCATACCCTTCACCAAGCATATCGGCAGGCTGTTTAAGCGGCGCGGAATTTTTCCCTTTATCCCAATCGGCTGTAAGCGCCGAATCGGCCTGCCGCACATAGTAACTATAAAAATGCGACAGGTCATCACCTATCAATAATATTTTCCGGTCTTTTAGTATTTGTTGCGGTTTGGTGCTGTCGGGCACATACTGTAAGGAATAGGTAATACGCAATTTGGCAGAATCTATCACAGCTATACTCTTTTTTCCTATATATCGCCGCAAATCGTCATATTGAGAAGTGGGTTGTGCTTCCATTCGGCTGCTAAATATAATGCAACAACAAGCAATAAAGATGAAATGGAATATTTGTGGCATATTTTTTAAATTTAGTTAAAAATAAACAGTTACCTTATTCGAAATGAAAAGTAAGATAACTGTCAAAATGATAATCTACCTTTTATACATATTATAGCGTTACTATTACAGTGGCTGATCTAGCGTTACTATCGTAGTGTCCGATTCACAAGGAGATTTCTTGCCATCTTTAGCATTTGCTGCACTATTAGCATTTGTACTTGAGCCACCCGGCTGGCCTGCATAGCAACAAGCGCATGTACACTTCACTTTAGCATCTCCGCCTCTTACGGCATTCATTTCTTTGTTATTCAAACTTTGGCTTTCCAAAGCGTTTAATTTCATATTTTTCATAATCGTAATTTTTATTTCGCCTACTTTTCAATTTTTATTTTCGGCGAAAGTTTTTTGCCTTTTTGTTAGTTGTATTGTTTTCGTACAATATCCTGAATATAAAGAAAAGCTAAACTTTAAAATCAGGCTCATAAACG
>JAISFN010000184.1 GCA_031263585.1 Prevotellaceae bacterium
AATCCGCTTATCGATGAGTTGTATCAAAAGCACAATATCCAAGTCTGTAAATTAACCTTACAGAATTTTTTAAAAGGCCTTGGGCTATAGTTTGAAACGTGTAAGGACATCGTTAATAAAATTTCGCAATAAGATTGAATTCGAGACCAAACAAAGGCAACTCTACGAACTTTTGAAGATTCACAAGCAAGGATCCATTGACCTTTATTTTGCAGATGAGTCTCATTTTGGCTTGACACCCAATATCCCCTAAGCATGGCAACACAGGGATGAGACTATATTGCTGCCAGCCTCGAAATCAAAAAGATTAACTGTCTTTGGTTTAATCAATACTGATTGCAAATTACAGGTATTTATCAACGAAGGTAGTCTGAACTCCAAACAAATGATTGATTATATGGAACAATTTGTTCGGAACACCACTAAGAAAACAATGGTTGTTCTTGACAATGCTCCCATTCATAGAGGCAAACTAATCAAAGTTAGAATACAAGAATGGGAAAAATCAGATTTGTATATATTCTTTCTGCCTCCATATTCCCCCGAACTCAATAAAATCGAAATACTGTGGAGATTCATCAAATACAAATGGTTGCCTTTTGAGGCTTTTCTTAACTTCCAAAATCTCTAAGATCGCTTTTATGACGTAATCCATAAGATAGAAACAAAATACGTCATTAATTCTTATTGAATAATTAGTATATCAATAAAATTGGTAATAAAGTTTTTCTAAGCGGTCTTTCTTTTCCTTTGTATCGTACTCCGTATTACGGTAGGCGGGGCATTCCATCTGCCTGTCTTTATAAAATATACGGTTAAACTGCCATGCTATAAAAATCTCGTGTGTACCACCTTTCGAAATGATGCTTAATTCACGCATACCGTAATCAAACGAATATCCTATGCGCAATTTGGGGGTTATATGAAAACCTGCTAATATTGAGTATTGATCGTTAAAACGATACATGCCGCCAAGCCAGAATCTGTCATTATAAAAGCGTGGTACGCTTGATTTTTTAAAATAGAATATCCCACCGACTTCATAACGGTTAATTCCGTTGCGGCGCATATACGATGCTGTCGGCTCGAAGCTCAGGTCGTGAATGATATTAAATCGGGTTGATACATAAGCCCATATGTTCTTCGAATTGTCGGGGAAAGTATTTCTCGACGATTGCCTGCCCAAATGCCGTATGGATGCTCCGAGCTTCATAAATCCATGGAATTCGAAGCCGAAGTCGAAATCTGGAGAAAATTCGGATACATTGCCGAAATACAGTTCGCCGTCGTTAAGGTCATCAACCAATGCCCCGTTAGCGTTTTTATTGCGATTAATCAATCCGGCCGAAGCGCCCAGCGATAAAATGGCCTTATCACTAATCGGTATAAAAAAAGAGTAGGCGGCGCGTGCGGTGTAGGTATTGGTAAAACCTATCTGGTCACCAGTAATGGAAAATCCGATACCCGACAAAAAACGCTCAAGATAGGTATCGACACTGAAAACTTCGGTAGTAGGCGCACCATCCAAGCCAGCCCACTGTTTACGTAGTTGCAGGTAAAAACCCGTGGTAAACGTATTGCCCGTAGCGGCGGGGTTATATATGGCCTCATTGAAAAAACGTTGCGACAAGTCGAAATCGCTTTGTGCATGAACAACGACAGGCATAACATTCAACAGAAAACATAGTATGTAAGTGTACTGTTTCATTTCATTATTGACGCCTTAATATTGTGATATAACCTGTTTTATGCGACTCGAATCCGCTGTCGTCCATGTGGAAGATAACGTAGAAATACGTATCTGCCGGAGCCGGTTGGCCGTTACGGGTTCCATCCCATCCATCGCTGCCCTCGAAGATTTTGATACCCAAACGGTCGAAAATTATCAAACGCTTGCCTTTCATAAAATGGTCGTTAACACCGTCGCCGTTGGGTGTAAAAGCTTGCGGGATGAAAATATCGCTTGTCAGCTCGTATTCTTTTATAGCAATACAACCATCGCTATCCACCACCTGAACGGTAAACGGCATCGGGTCGATTTTCCCATTAGTGGGAGCTGTGCCGGTAATTTCGCCAAGCTCGCTCAATTCAAAACCCAATGGCAACGATTGTAAAGCCGTGAATACATAAGGCGGTACGGCATTGGTTTCAAGCTGTACCCTGTAGGCTATGCCTCTTTCGTAAGACGGCAATGCATCGGGATTAATATACAGGTAATTTGTTACATTAATGGTAACCGCCGTACGCTCCAGGCCGCGACACTGGCTCTCGTTCACCACCTCTACATAATAGTTTGTACTGCTCATTACTGACAAGGATGTAGCAATTTCCAACGCGCTTCCCGTTCCGAGCATTTCGCCTACAAGCTCGCCGCCCGTGGCGCTTGTATATATTTTATATTCATAATCTTCATACGATTTTGGAATATTGACAACCGGATACATGCCCGGGCAAATATCGGGTGCGCTTGCATTGTTTACAATACCCGGTAAATCGCGGATAATAGCCTGTACGGACAGCATTTCGCTTTCGCAGTTTAAATCGTCGCTCAATTGTGTAACATAATAAGTTATGGTATCTACTTTGTCCGTACTCGGACTGGGTGCGTCGGATAAAGGCCGCTTACCTGCATCGTACCATTGTAAATGATGTCCGGGCAATGCCGTTGCCGTTAAAGGGTGCGAGGGTGAGTGCAGGCATTGTATATCCACCCCTTTGGCCTCGGGTACAGGCGGCGGATTAACAACCGTTACCGCAACGGGTGTACGTTCCAACCCCACACAACCGTATTCGTTAATTATTTCGATGTAAAACGATGTACTTGCCGTTAATGCCGTATCGGTTTGCAAGTGTAGTACATTGCCATTACCTGTTGCACCAAGCAAAAATTTGCCACCTGTTTTCTCGGTATAAAGATTATAAGTATAACCCTTATAGGTATTGGAGATAATAACTACAGGCTTCGAAGCGGGGCAAATATCGGGAGCATCGGCATCGGATATTTTATTGGGTAAGTCGCTGACAATAACGGTAACCGGTTTCATCACACTCTCACAATCCATATTATCACTAATTTGTGTAACATAATACACAACCGTATCTACCCTATCCGTATAGGGTACCGGAGCCTCGGATAACGGCGTTAGCCCGTCGGTATCGTACCATTGAAGATGATGGTCGCCTAAAGCAATTGCAACCAACGGATCGACATGAGAATGAAGGCAAATAATATTAACTGGTTCTGCATTGGGAGCCGGAGGCGGCTGAACGACATTAATATAAACCGGAATACGCTCCAGTATTGGACATTGATTATCATTAAGCACCTCGATATAATATGTCGTACTATTGGTAAGGGCTACGTTACCCTGTATAAATACAGTATCGCCTATGCTGATGGCCGAATTTACAAGCTCGCCCCCTATTTTTTCGGTATACACGTTGTATATGTATGCACTATCGGTTTTAGGTAGAATGATTTCGGGTATCACTCCGGTACAAATATCTGGAGCCTCGGGGCCTGCAGCCATAATGGGTAAATCACTGATAATGGCCACTATCGGGCGCTTTTCACTTTCGCATTTTAGGGCATCGTCGCTGATTTGCGAAACGTAATAAGTTATGGTATCCACCTTGTCGGTTTTAGGGGTAGGCGGCTCCAGCAAACGCGTTTTACCATCAGTATCATACCATTGTATAATATGTCCCGCTGACGGCTCGACCGACATAGGCATCGACGGCGAATTAAGACATTGAATACGAACAGTATCCCCTTCGGGAGTATCGGGTTGGTGAACATTTATTTCAAGATCCTGCTGAATTGTTTTCAAACAACCTTCGGGCCGTATAATAACCGTATAAACGCCCTCATGCTCAAATGTGGCCGAGTCGATAAGGGGATTTTGTTCGTACGAGATAAACCCGTTAGGCCCTGTCCATTCGTAATCATTACTGATTGACACGCAATTCAACTCGATGGTACTTCCAAAGCAAACGTCTTCGGTTCCGTAAATAAGCCGCTCTTTCGACAGGTCGAGCATGGTAATGCGCTGTTCGAACGACACGTTGCAACCCAGGTCGTTAATACGGATAATGTATGATTCGCCCAGTTTACCGTACGAAAAACTACCGGTGTAACTGGTCATAATTTCAACCCCGTCATCAATCAAATCGTAGGTATACGGCCCCACGCCGCCTATAGCTTGCACATAGATATAGCCGGGCGAGCCTTCGTCGCAAATATAGGCTTTGGTAGCATTTTTATCCAGTTCCACCGATTTTTTGCTATATTCAATAATCAGCGTATCAATCGGGCATGAATTTTTATCATTATTAGCCGACATTTGAATAACATACGTCCCCGACTCGGGCAACGATATAAATTGTCCCTCGGTAATGGCACTATCATTTACGGCAATCCCCGGAGGCGCCGAGCGTACGCGAAAATAAGCCGTTTGCTTAGTTTTGCCCAGATATATCGACCCTTTGGGGTATATTTTCGCCCCGGCGCAGGTTTCTTCTTTCTCGTATGTAAATTCGCTCGCCGAATAAACTTCGTAATTAATTTCGACCGAATGGGCTATGTCGCACGAGTCGATTATCTCGAACTTGTAAAGCCCTTGTTCAATATAAAGGTCGTGTTGAAAAACTATCGAATCGCTGCTGAACGGGTAAATTTCACTAAGGTCGAACTGTGTATTGTCGAGCGTTATATCAGTATGAGCCGGAACTGTTGGCCCCGATATATATTTAATTTGCGTACCGACAGGGAAAATAAGGTCATTTCCAACTCCGGTACGATGTATTTTCATGTGCCCCTTACCCAAATCGGGCGCACATTTCAACGCTACCGAACTAATAGCATAATTCGAGAAAAACTCTTTACCTTGTTCAATTTTATATTCGAAAATATCGTTGTTATTGTCGATAAGCTGTAGCTTGTACACCACGTTGTACTGTAATAAGGATACCGACTGCATATCGTTGTCATAAATGTCGCTTCCCGAGGCGAATATGGTGTTGTCGGGCTTGAATAATTTCCATGCGTAAGGTTTGCAGATGTTGTCGTCCTTAAATTCGACGGTATATGTATCGCATGCAAAATCAGAGTAAGCAATTGTCGCCTGCGAGCTATTCCGCCAATACGATTTGATTGTGTCCGTATGCCATGTGTAGCCTTCTTTATCGGTAAAATGGAGTGTGTACTTGCCATAGGGCATGATATTGCTAATGGTTTGCGTTTTGTGCGTATCAATGCCTTTACCCCACTTTACGACACCACCGATCGAATCGCGCAACTCCCAATCGTAAGGATAGCAAAACACGCCTTTTTCGTCGGTGCGTTGTTCGAATGCCAGCGAAAAACCATCGCACGACTGGCCTTTGGGCGCATGTACAATACTTTCCACAATATCCAAACGAATGGTATCGTAAACAGGTAGGCTGCAAACATCATCGTCTTTAAGCCGCACAATAGCTACCAAAAAATGCTTGTTGTCGCGCATTTCCTTATAAGTTTCGGGCAAGGTATAATCAATAAACTCTTTGGTAACCGGCTGCCACGGCAAAGGATTCGGCGGAGTTGTACCACCCAGGAAAAATGCGGCCTCGTAATATTTTTCAGGATTATCCGAATTCCAATAGCCCGACAGAAAGCCTTCGGCATCATTCAGTTTAACCCGCACGTCTTGGCAAGCCGCATCCGTGTTTGTCGGCGGAAAGAAATACTCGTAAAACGGGTCTTCGGGAATATCGCGTTCATACGCCAACATATTCTCTTTCTTGATATAGAATGTATCCCTCATCTTGCAATAGTCGACTACAATAATGGTATAGTCGCCGCTAGGCAGATTTTTAACAGGTACCATCCCTGGTTCATACAAGTTAAAGGTGTCAGGCACAATCCCGTAACCGGCCGGAGCCTCGTCAATAATTACCTTGTAAGGCGGGGTTCCGCCACTGACATAAATTGCAAATTCGCCGTTATTCAAGCAGTTGAATGAACTCTTGATAACAATATCTACTTCAAGCTTTAACGAATCAACAAAAACACTCTCTTCTAAAATATCGCCGCATTGGTCGGTAATCTTGAAAAAATATTCGCCGACAGGTACATCATATATCGCAAAGTTGCCAGCATTTACAGGGTCGAACAACACATCGTCTATATATTCGGCCGGGGCGCTTGTTATATCAATTCGGTAAGGAGCCAGCCCTCCACTTATGGTATTGAACAGGATACTCCCCGTTGATAAGCAGCTTTGCGATTCGGTCGATGTCAGCGCATTTAGTTTTAGCGAATTAATTTCGATGCTTGCAGTTACTTTAAAATCGTAGCCGCAACCGTCCGTTATTTCGAATTTGTATTCGCCGGCAGGCAAGTTGTCGAGTTTAAATATCCCCGAATCATCTTGGATAAATGATATTTCGCCCGAATAAGCGGGCGGGGTTTCGCTTAAGGTTATTTTATAGGGTGGTACGCCGTTTTTAATATCAATTTCCACCAGGCCGGAAGCATTACAGGCTATCGACTGGTGAATATTTTCGATAACGGCTTCGGGTCTTATTTCCTTCACCACCGGCTTCAACGTTTCGAAGTATCCGCACGAATCGACCACCGTAATCGTATATTGCCCCGCCGGCAAATTATCGAGCGTAACCGATCCGGACATCGACAAACGAGTGGTATCGGGGATATTATACCCGCCGGGAGCTTGGGTAATAATAACTTTATACGGTTCCAATCCGTCTTTCGCACTTACCGTTATTGTACCTTCGTCAACACAAGTCCGGGCGGGTGTTGTTTCTTCGATTTTAAAAATGGGAATTATCTCTTCAACAATTCCTGGCAAAGGAATTGTGTAGGTATACGTACAGTCGTCCCTAATGCGGAAACTGTAAACACCCGCGGGCAAATTGTAAATGGTATAGATACCCGGGGAAATACTATCAAATGATAAGGGACCGTCATAGTTAGCGGGCTTATCGACTATGCTTATGGTGTAGGGAGGTTTTCCCCCTTCGACATGTATAGGCACGCTGCCAGTTGGCTCACATCTCAACGATTTTTTAATGTCGGCCGTAACCACAAAAATCCGGTTGATATCCGGAACGATGTAAGAGCCCGTTACAGTTACCACCCCTGATTTTTTGTACTCCCATTTATTGGTGATTTTACAATAAGCTCTGGCTTCAACAATATAAGTACCAGGAGGCACATCGGTCAATATTCCATCATTAGTTGAAAATGATGATGTTCCGTAACCTCCGGGAACAGTCGAAGTAATCAGGTACTGTGCATCGTATGTCTGGATATTGCCATTGTCCACATCATCGCCATACAAGGTAGCTTTAACAATTCCATTCGACTGACAATCCGATTCTTTTTCCTGAATGGCACTAACTTCGAAAGAGCATTGTGCACGAACAGACATTGAAAGGAATAAAAACAGACCTATTAGTGTAACAAAACATATTAACCGATTCTTTTTCATCACCGAACTTACTTGTTTTCCAAAGTTTACGCTTTTATAATTAGATTGTAGGTTCTCAATGCACAAATTTAGCCATAAAAGCTATCGGTTCGTCAATTTTCACAGTTCAATAATGTTTGTTAAAGCTTTTTAACTGCAAAACACAGGTTAACAATCAACTATATGAATATCTATATGTTATAAAACAACAATATAGGCTACATGCTAAATGCTTGGCAATTCCGCCAATTGGATATTAATGTTAACAAGTGATAATTTTTTTGTATACTTAAAGTCCTGTAACAATTTCTTGTTTAACTAAAAACACTTTAAACTATGGATTTATTTGTTGTTGCATTATGCATTACAGCCATTGTTTTTACCATTATCGTAATTGCCCGGCAGTGGAACGGCAATAAAGAAAAATCCGCTTTAAGACCTTTCATCTGTTTTACTATCTGCATTATTGTGGCAATAGCCATGCTGGTTAGCATTGTATCGGAAATTATACCTGCCGAACCGAAATCCTATATTTATATATTACCGAACCAGAGTATATGTGGGGAGTAGCGGCGTTATATCCCCTGCCACCACGGCTAAAAAGAATATCAGCGCAACCATTTTTTAAGAGCCCCGATTAGCTTTTTGACTATATTTGCTATTGCTCTTACCATTATTTATTATGATAACTAGCGTAGTTGTCGGTCCCGATGCACCTGTAAGATACCCGCTGAAAAAAGAGTATATTATACGGTCGTGCCTGAATATGGTGTGCTTTTTAGACTTAATTCCTCTGGCATACACGTTACGGGCTTCAAAAGTCGGCAGTGATTTCGACTACAAGCGCTTGTTGAAAAAAGCGCGAAAGTGAAATATCACACTCACTGTTGTTTATATTTTTATCTTGTTTGTATATACATTCGCTATCTATATGAATTTTAGGAAGTAGACAGAATAGCATTCATAATCAAAAGAGGGATAATATATCAGGGAACTGTTCGATTTAAGTAAAGACCCAATTAACCGCTACATATCAATTTTTTATCCGGTATAAGCCTCCTTATATAGATTCAACTTATCAACATTTTAAAAATAATTGGCAGATTAAAATTATCTTTGCTCTTCGCTTTTGTTATACTAATTTGTTGATTTGATTGGTTGTTGCTTATATCTGTACTAGGCCTTCAACTAATCGTTATCAGCGTTTAACTTGATAACACAAACAATGTCAGAAGAGTTAGAGCCAGAAGAAGAAGTAACGGATGAATTTTCCGCAGAAGAAAAAGGGGACAAGCGTTATACCAAGCTGATAAATGACGATGGCAAGCGATATAAGCTCTCGGGGATGTACCGCGAGTGGTTTTTGGATTATGCTTCGTATGTAATCCTTGAACGTGCTGTACCCAATGTCGAAGACGGGCTTAAACCCGTACAGCGCCGTCTTTTGCATGCCATGCAACGTATGGACGACGGGCGTTTTAATAAAGTTGCCAATATTATCGGGTTTACCATGCAGTTCCATCCGCATGGCGATGCATCAATAGGGGACGCTTTGGTGCAGCTGGGACAAAAAGACCTGCTGATTGAAACGCAGGGAAACTGGGGCAACATACTTACGGGCGATGGCGCGGCGGCTCCACGTTATATCGAAGCACGGCTTTCAAAATTCGCCCTCGATGTGGTTTTTAATCCGAAAATTACCCAATGGATGCTTACATACGACGGCCGGAATAAAGAGCCTGTTACACTGCCTGTTAAATTCCCATTACTGTTAACGCAAGGGGTAGAGGGCATTGCCGTTGGTTTGGCCTCGAAAATCCTGCCGCATAATTTTATCGAGCTGATTGATGCATCGATTGCTTATTTAAATAAAAAGGATTTTGAACTGTACCCCGATTTCCCGACAGGAGGATTGGCCGATTGCTGCCGCTATAACGATGGTTTACGCGGAGGGGCAGTAAAAGTACGCGCCCAGATTAATAAACTTGACAAAAAAACACTGGTAATTTCCGAAATACCTTTCGGGCGTACTACAACTTCGTTAATCGATTCGATTTTAAAGGCAAATGAAAAAGGCAAAATAAAAATCCGCAAGGTTGACGATAATACGGCGCAAAATGTCGAAATTCTTATTCATCTGGCTTCCGACGTATCGCCAGATATGACCATTGATGCGCTATATGCTTTTACCGATTGCGAAGTATCCATATCGCCCAACTCATGCGTTATTGAAAACGAGAAACCCCGTTTTGTGGGCGTTAAGGAAATCTTGTGCATGTCGACCGACCAGACAAAGGATTTGTTGCGGAAAGAGCTCGAATTACGGATAAATGAACTGGAAGAGGATTGGCATTATTCATCGTTGGAAAAAATATTTTTTGAACAAAAGATTTACCGTGAACTGGAAAAAGATACATCGACATGGAACGACCAGCTTGCTGCCATCGAAAAGGCTTTTGAACCGTACCGACAACTGCTGAGGCGTGATATTACCCGCGATGATGTGGTACGGCTTACCGAAAAGCCCGTACGCCGTATTTCGAAATTCGACATAAAAAAAGCCGATGAACATATCCGTAGTGTAGAGGCCGAGATGAAGGAGGTGAACAATAATTTGAACACGTTGGTTTATTATACTATAAATTATTTTAAACAGATAAAAAAGAAATACGGCAAAGGACGCGAACGTAAAACGCATCTTACAAATTTCGATACCATTGAAGCAAGCCAGGTAGTTGTTGCCAACCAAAAATTGTACGTTAATTACAAGGAAGGCTTTGCCGGCTACGGCTTAAAACGCGACGAGAACGTGCAATATGTTTGCGATTGCTCGGATATCGACGATATTATTGTTTTTATGAAGAATGGTAAGTATGTGATAACCAAAGTGGCTGAGAAGGATTTTATCGGGAAAGACATCCTATATATTAACGTGTTTAAACGCAATGATACGCGCACCATTTACAATGTTGTGTACCGCGACGGCAAAACTGGACCGATTATGATGAAGCGTTTTGCTGTTACGGGCATTACGCGCGACAAGCAATATGATGTAACGAAAGGAGCCGAAGGCTCGCAGATATTGTACCTAAGTGCAAATCCCAATGGCGAGGCCGAGATACTGAAGATATATTTTAAACCGCGCCCACGCATTAGACCTATCGATGATCTCGACTTCGGCAAGTTGGCTATCAAAGGCAGGACTGCACAGGGGAATATTTTCTCGCGTTATGCCATTCACAAAATAGTGATGAAAGAGAAAGGCGAATCGACTTTAGGTGGGCAAAAAATATGGTTTGATGATAACATTAACCGCCTGAATACCGATGAACGCGGCATTTACTTGGGCGAGTTTCAAGGCGATGATAAAATACTAGCCATTACCAAACAAGGTTGTTTTTACACAACAAATTTCGACCTGATTAACCGTTATGAAGGAGAAATATTATCGGTACAGAAATTCGATGTGAAAAAAGTATTTTCGGCCACTTATTTCGATGCTGAACAAGGCTATTTTTATATAAAGCGTTTTACATTTGAAACCTCGGTAAACTCCGAAAAATTTATTGATGAAGATAGCAAATCGTATCTGCTCGAAATATCGCAGGATGCATTTCCACAGCTCGAAGTTATATTCTGTGGCAAACATGCCAAACGTGAACCAGAACGCATTGATGTTGATGAATTTATAGGTGTAAAAAGCTACCGCGCCAAGGGTAAGCGCATTACGACCTTTGGAACTCAATCAATAAAATTTATCGAGCCGCTCGACAAGGAAATAACAGTTAACGAAGATAATAACGGGAATACACCCGATGATTCGGAAGCCGTACAAATGTCGTTATTATAAGCCGAAAACAGGAATTTTAGGTTTATATTCAAATAATTTTAACCGAAAAACCTCCCGCTGTCGGTGTAAATTTGTAATCCAGTGTCTCGGAGGAGATCTGTTTATTAAAGGCAAATACATGCGAAATAAACGCTCGGTCTGGTCAATTTCCCACTCGTCCGTTTAAGGAGGTGTATTTTGCTGTATTTCCCGAAGAATTAATTACGAATTGCATAAAAGCCAGCTGTCCTGCTAATGGTATCATTATCGATCTATTCTTCGGTTCAGGTACTACCGAGCTTGTCGCCCTTATACAAGGCAAATAATTTACTGGTATTGAAATAAATCCTTCTTATATTCAAATTGCTACTGAAAGAATCAACAAATTAATTAATCCCTGAAAATTCAAAATTTAACAGTAAATAGCTTATTCATTTTGAATTATCTATACAAAATATTGACAGCCATATTTTTACTTACGAAAGCTTATTAAGCTGGCGCCATCCGTCCAACGTTTGGAAAATATAATTTAAATGCCGATACGTTTTTGAGTGCCCGCCTGTGTTTACAAACACTTTTTTATAGCTGTAAATAAACGCATTATCATATAAAATAAATTACCTATTTAACATTATTTAACGTTTAATATACTTTAGTGTATTAGTTTTGCATTGCTAATCAATAAAACAAACACAATGGATAATGAACAACGAAAAGAGACCCTGCGCAACATCGCTCAGTTACGGCATGGAAACCAAAAGCAAACTCGAACAATACAGGTTCTTATCAGAAATAGGAAAGTACGTGGAAAGAGAAATAAACGAACTACTTGAACAACTGAATCGCCTCGAAGAGTTAGAGCGGAAACTAAAGTAAAACGAACGGCTACCCCGAAAGGGCGGCCTAAAAAACAAAGAAAATGACAGACAAAGAATCTAAAGAACTTAAAGTCCTTCCGATAGAAGAATTTAAAAAGAAATTCAATGAAATATACCACGCTGCGAATGATGCGGAAAAGGCTGAAATAATGCAGCTTTTTAAGAAAGACGCTACCGAACATACCAAAAAACTTAATCGCTTTATCGAAGAAACTACACTAAAAATGCAGCTTGGCGATATGATTGAAATAATTCCGCTGGCCTATATTGCACGAACCTATTTTCATAAGTCGAAACACTGGTTATACCAACGTATTCACGGATACATGATAAATGGCAAGCACGCCAAATTTACCGGCGAGCAGCTGCAAACCTTTAATAACGCCCTGAAAGACATTGGAGATAAAATAGGCTCAATCAAACTTGTTTGATTTTATTGATTAACACCTGCAACCCCCCGACGTTGAGCCTGCCGGGGGTTTTTTGTCCTTTAAAACCTGCTATTCCTCGGCTTTATTTGCTTTATGGAACAAAACAGCCTGCCAGCTTACGAAGCATTAAAGCGGATGCGGAACTTAAAATTCGTGCAGGGAGCCTACTTTACAATCATTCATTTAACATGCAATTTACAAACCGGCGAGTGCGGCGAAATACGCCGACACGACCGCTGCCAAGTTCGGGCATCGCTCCCGCCCGCCACGTTTGAAGTCGACGGCGGCCACTACTTCCCGTTCGAAGATCTCGACACCGAAGAACCCAAAATGTGCTTTAAAATACTTATCCGCTACATCGCTTTGCCTCCTGATTACCGGCTGTTAAAAGTAAATTGGATCGAATAATGGAGCAGGAATTTATCGACGGTACGCGTGGTTTCGTGTCAACCGGGCATGCCATTGCCACATTCGAAGTACAAGGCATTGCCGAGCGTGAAGATATCCATGTCAAGGAATACAACGACCTGTACGCCCGGTTTACAACCGACCGCATGAGCATGCAGCTCGACGGCTTTACCGTCCCTTTCTGGGGCGAGGGGCACAACCTTTATCCGCACGAAGTATATTCAGTGCTTGGCGATAATAAACTATTGCCCGGCGTTATCGATAAGCAAGTCAAATTCTTATTTGGGAAAGGGCCTCGTTTGTACCAGGAAATTATCGACGGCGAGGGAAAAAACCAGCGCCGTATCCGCTTGCCTTATGAGGATAATGCCATTAACGACTGGTGCGAAAGCTGGGAGCTGAACGGTTACGATCCCCTCTGGATATACCTCCGCAATCTTATACAGGATCGTTATTATGTCAATACGGAGGTCTCCAAATACCATTACAACCTATCCCGAAGGGCGACGAACGATGTCATCACAAGTGATGAGATGCCTTCTTTTAGGCAGTTTTTTCTGTAAATGTTGATATATTGGAAAAAGCAAGCTTACTATTCAAACTGTTTTATAGTCATTAATACTTAATACTATACGCAAAGCGTAACTTCCGTGTAAGTTAGTGTATTACTTGTTTGAGGAGAAAAGGAGTGAATAAAACTATTTTTTTTCAGGAACGAAATAAGTAATAGGCTGTTTATATAATTCCGCTAATTCAAGGAGGCATAAAAAATCTACCCTTCGGGAGCTGTTTTCTAATTTCGAAAGTTCACTTTGAGTTATAATACCTGTTTCTGCAACTTGTTTTTGTGTGAGACCAGTGCTTTCTCTTGCCTCGATAAGTTTTGCCGATAATAACCTCCTGTTTCTGATATACTCCCGTTTTTCCATCTTATGGATGAGATAAATACTAAAATTTTGTAAGGTAAGGGCAAAATTTTAGTATTCCATTTTGGAATATTATCAAAAAATATTATACATTTGTTCTTATAGAATATTCCAAAATAGAATATTTAAAAAGCAACATTTTTACTGTTATACATTTAACCAAGAGACTATATAATCATAGATAGTAGTCGGTATACATTTAACCTTAAGTGCACAAATTATTAATTTATTAATTAAAGAAGTTTGTTTATGAAACAGTTATCTATTATTGTTTTATGCTTGTTTGTGAATATTGGTGTATTACACTCGCAAACAAGGATAACAGGAAAAGTAACTGATGCTGAAACAGGAGAGCCTTTGCCTTTTGTATCGGTATCGGTTAAAGGAACTACCACGGGGACACAGACTGATGAGAGTGGTAATTACTCGATCAGCCTCTCCAATAATACAGCCGTTTTGTCATTCAGCTTTGTTGGCTACACAACTGTAGAACAAAGCATTGACAACAGGACAATAATTAATGTTGAATTAAGGTCGGAAGCCGAAAGCCTTGACCAGGTTGTTGTTACAGCCATGGGTATAAGCAGACTCGACAGGGCGTTAGGCTATTCAGCGCAGGAAGTGAAAGCCGACAAACTGACCCAAACCCGCCAGACAGATTTAAATAACGCTTTGGTGGGTAAAGTTTCGGGAGCAAGATTCTGGACGGCGTCGGCTGCAACGTTCGATGCTGGAAGAATAATACTTAGGGGTTCGACATCATTATCAACAACCGGGGCATCGGGTAATGAGCCTATTTATATTGTTGACGGCGTTATTACCAATAATAACTCCGTAAATATGGACGATGTTGAGTCGGTAAACGTGCTGAAAGGCCCTGCGGCAACAGCATTATACGGCTCGCGCGGAGGAAATGGGGCTGTAATTATTACGACAAAACGTGCCGCAAGCGGGAAAGGAGAAGTAAGTTTTAGCCAAACCCTTGCTTTCGACGTTATAGATATGCAAATGAAGCAGCAAAGCCTGTATGGCGGCGGCGCTTTGGGAGCCGATGGCGAATTTATGACCTTTAATTATAATGCCGATGTGCATGCGCCTTACCTGTCGGTCATGAACGGAGCCAAATATTACGATATGGCAAATGATGTTAGCTGGGGGCCTCGTTTCGACGGTAGAACCTATGCACCCTGGTACGCATGGGATCCTACACATCCCAAATTCGGGCAAATGGCAACATGGGATGCCCAGCCCGAAGATAACCTTAAGGAACTATATAAAACGGGCGTTACCAGTACAACAAACGTAGCTTTCTCCAAGTCGGTTAACGATCTTTCAATACGTACGTCTTTTACAAATGTACACCGCACGGGGCTTGTAGAGAATAGCGACGCTACCCGCAGGTACTTTTCAATCAATGCAGACTACAAAGTAAACGACCGTTTAAAATTAACAGCCAGTTATAAATATACATACCGTAGAAACCATAATGCTGTGGCCGAGGGGTATGGCGCTACCGGTAGTGCAACAAGTACATATACGCAATGGTTTAACAGGAACGTTAAAATATCGGATTTAAAGGATTATAAAAAGCCCGACGGAACCTTCCGTTCATGGAATATACTTTCTCCGACAAATCCGAGTGCCTTATATGCCGATAGCCCTTGGACCATTTACAATGAAATCGAAAGAATATCGATCGACCAATGGAACGTTATTGCGGGAACATTAAAATATGATGTTTTACCTGATAAACTATCGGTTGGAGCTATATTTAATGGAAATATGCGGTATAATTATCAGGAAAGGTATGCGCCTGAAGGGCTTAAAACTCCCACCGTAGGATATTATAACCATACCGACTATCCGTCGCAGTACCAGTTGATGGATACGCAAATCCAGGGATTTGTTTCGTATGAAGATAAGTTCTTTGATAATAAATTGGACGTTCAGGCAAGCGCTTACGTTGAAGACCGGAGGTATCGTTACGATGCTACATATGCATTCACTACCGGCGGGTTGATTTATAATGGGTATATGAGTACAAGCGCCTCGCAGGGTGTAGCGCAAGGCCGTACATCAAGAACAAGCTACAGGTCGCAAAGTGTTTATGGAGTAGCATCGGCAGGATGGGACCGTACGTATTATCTGGAAGCATCGTTACGTAACGATTGGTCATCTACCTTACCCGATAGTAATAATAGCTATTTATACGGGGGCTTATCAAGCTCCGTTATTTTGAGCAATTATTTGAAAAACGTAAGATGGCTCGATTTCTGGAAACTAAGAGCTTCAATGGCGCAATTGGGAGGTACTATGGACCCTTATCAAGTGTATGAAACCTATTCAATGAGTACGAAATACAATGGTCATCCGACCCAATACATGGCTGTAACGGAATTAGACCCGAATATAAAGCCGACCATATCAACATCGTGGGAAATTGGTACGGAGTTTAAGTTATTCAAAAACCGTTTGTGGGGTGATGTAAGCTACTATGTAAAGAACTCTAAAAACCAAATCATTAATATGACCACAGCCCCTACTTCAGGATACAGCGCGCGGAAAATGAATGCCGGTATTATCCAGGATAAAGGGTTTGAAATAAGTATTGGTGTTACTCCTATAAGAACCAAAGATTTTGAATGGGAAGTGTATGCTAATTTGGCAAAGAATGAGAACAAATTAAAGGAGTTGGATAAAAATGATCCGGATACTAAAGAATATCAACTTTACTGGTTTAGTTTCTCGAGCCGTTTATACTTGTATGGCGTAGTAGGCGAACCGATGGGGTTGATACGCGGCGGCGGTTTTGAGAAAGACAATAATGGCAACCGAATTTATAATGCGAACGGGATACCGGTTGTTAATACCGCAGCTCAATATGATTTAGGATCAATTCAGCCCGATGCAACCGGCGGCTTCGGAACGTCATTTAGCTGGAAAGGCCTACGCTTGTCGCTTGGTTTCGACTACCAGATCGGAGGTCAGGTTGCATCGGTTACCAATATGTTCGGCGAAGGTTCGGGTATGTTAAAGTCTACAGTAGCCCTTAACGACAGGGGTGTTAATATCAGGGAAGATGTAAGCAACGGCGGTGGTATTAAAGTTACTGGGGTAACCAAAAATGCCGATGGAACTTACAGTCCTTATACTGGTTATGCCGATGCGCAAACTTATTTTGAACAAAAAAGCCTTGTATGGGAAGACTATGTTTATGATGCAAGCTATTTGAAGATGCGCGAGTTATCCTTATCTTATGCTATACCCGAATCGCTTATCAATAAATTAAATGTAGGCTTAACAAGGGCCAGCGTTTCTTTCATTGTTCAAAATCCTTGGTTAATACACTCTTCAGTTCCGAACATGGATGCTTCGTTAATCGGTGGTGTGACATATGGTTATATTGAGGGTGGAAATACTTTCGGTACCCGCACTTTCGGATTCACAGTTAATTTAACATTCTAAATATTAATTGGTTATGAAAAATATTAAATACTATATATCAATACTATTGATGTCGGTTTTTATGCTTACGGCATTAAACAAGTGTGCCGATTTTGGGGATATAAATTATAACCCCAACTCTCCGTCACAATCGGATACCCGTTTTTTATTCCTTTTTGCGGAACGCTATGTACGGTTTTTCCAAATGACAGGTACTTATGATCCGTTTACATTAATTTATGCTCAATATCTAGCTGAAAGAACGAATATCCAGTATACGAATTTTAATTTGACAACTTTCGCTTTAACAGACTATTATCGTTATCCGCTTAAAAATCTGAATGAAATAATCCGTTTAAATGAAGATGAAAGTACAAAAGGAGCGAGTAGTGTTTTAGGACTTTGTTTGGACAACGATACCCAAATAGCTATGGCGCGTACATTAAAGGCGTACATATACATGCACCTGACCGATGTTGTGGGTATGATTCCATATTCGGAGGCCATAAAAGCAAAAGAAGGAAACTACACGCCTAAATACGATGACCAGCAAGCTATTTACCATGATTTGATTAAAGAACTGGAAGAAGCTTACGGCCAATTTGACGAGGGCGCATTGTTCGGCGACGGAAGAAACTATGACATTTTTTACGAGAGTAATGTTGCGAATTGGAAGCGTTTTAATGCCTCTATACGCATGCAGGCCTCTATAAAATTATTTAAAAATGATGAAGTTACGGGTAAAACGGCATTTGCCAAAGCATACAATGACGGTTTTATAAAGGAAAACAGCCAATCGTTTAAATATGCTTATAAAGATGACGGTGATAATAACCATCCTTTGTATGAAAACATGATTGGACGCGTCGATTTTTATCCCAGTGGAACCATTATGAACATGTTGCAGGATTATAATGACCCTCGTATTGGAGCGTATGCCGACAAAAATATGTACGGTACATATTATGGCATGCCTTTCGGCCTGACAAAAGAAGATGCAGCCCAGGTTAACGGAGATACCGTATCGTGGATTAACTCGAAATATTACCAAAAAGATGCTATTGTTATGTTAATTACGCCCTCGATAATGTATTTTGCAGCGGCCGAAGCAGCCGAACGGGGATGGATTACAGACGCCGCCGAAGATTTGTATAAAAAAGGTATTGAAAAAGCTTTTGAACAACATGGCTTTACTACAAGCGACTATACTACGTATTATGCTCAACCGACCATACAATACGCCGGTACGAAAGAACAGAAAATTGCAAAAATTGCAACTCAAAAATGGATCGCTTCCTATATGCAAGATTCGTTCGAAGCATGGTCGGATTGGAGAAGGCTCGGAGTTCCCGATTTGAGAGTTGGGCCAAGTTCAACAACTATCGACCATGTTCCGTATAGAAGAATATATGACTCGGGCGACTACAATGCTAATAAGGCAAATTACGATGCGGCCATAGCTGCCCAGGGGGCGGATAACCGCTCGACAAAAGTATGGTGGAATAAATAATAATGTAAAAATAAAGGAATTCGGCCAGATCGTATTTCATCATGAATGAAAGAGAGGATATAAATTTTAAATAGGAACTATAAGTTTATATACCAGATTCTGGTAGTTTTTATTGGAACTTAGGGAGTATTAATGCACCTGAACCTGACTTTTACCCGAATAATCAGTCAGCAATAGTTTATTTTAAATTCACTCATGGTGGTAGGTATATATTTGAGCTATATGCCAAAGATTATAAGGGAGAATTTGTGTATTGCAGTCATAAAATATTTTGGGTTTCATGGCTGTAAAATAAAATCTAAATCCACCCAAGATCGTTTCATACAAAACAGTGATCAATTTCTTAAATAATAAAATGGTATAGGATGGATTACGGAAGGGGTTATCTCGCGATGAGATAGCCTCTTTTATAGTAATCCTAAAATAGAAAGAAATAAATGTCAATTTGGCGGTAAGCATCAGTTTTTATAGCATTTACTGAATATCTTAAAATAAGCTCATTTATCTTGTGGAAGGATGGTATTTGATAAATTGTATGTATAAAAAATTAGTTCAAGCTTAAACCTGAACTAATTTAAAATGTACTTATACCAAAATGTCCATTAGAACCATCGTGTGAACAAAATATTATTTTTATGTTTGTATTTCTAATGGACACCATTAGATGTTATTGGATGTAA
>JAISFN010000194.1 GCA_031263585.1 Prevotellaceae bacterium
AAGGGTTTCGCAAATATGCTTATTCTTTTTATATCCACAAAATTGCACTGTCAAAAAGTATGGCGATACTAACTGCCTCTTGCTATCCTATGCACAAAACCATCCCGCGCCGAGTATAGCATACTTTGGAGAACACTACCTAAATTTAAACAGGTTCTTAAAATTGAAATTAATTGGGTAGTTTTGTACTCGACCTTGAAATTGTCCGATTTCATTACAACTAATTGGAAACCAGTCGTAAATATACGAATTTCCAAGGTCATTCCTAAATAAAAAGCAAGTACATTTTATTGGTATTCAAATAATTCTAAGTATATATCAAATTTTTGTCATGTACTAAGATCTTGCGCATATCTTTTAGATTAAATTTCTCCGATTTAGGCAGTCAATCCATATGTTCAGGGAATAAACAAAGATAAAAAATCCCAACTAATTAACTAATTAATAATAAGTTGATCAAAAGTGCGTTCTTATTTAATGAATGTCGCTAGCCAATTACGCTTGTATACAATAAATGAAAAAGGATATTCAAATTTTTCGCCCCGCTCAAAATCAGTGTGTTCAATTTCTTTCCACTCATCCATAGTTAATTCGGGGAAATAAGTATCGCCCTCATAATCTTTACAAACACGGGTCAGGTAAATTGTATCGGCAAAAGGGACAGCTTCACGATAAATACTACCCCCGCCTATAATAAATATTTCATCATCGGGTTGTGCCAACTTAATTGCCGCCCCAAGCGAATGAGCAGTAAAGCAGCCTTCGGCTTTATACGATGTATCGGTTGTAATAATAATATTTTTACGTTTTGGCAAAGGTTTACCAATAGACTCGAATGTTTTACGCCCCATGATAACCGTATGCCCCGAGGTGCGTTTTTTAAAGTACTGCAAATCTTCCGTTATATGCCAAATTAACTGATTTTTATTGCCAATTACATTATTTTGGGCTACTGCTACAATTATCGATATCATAAAATAATAAAACTTTATTATAAGCCACTTTGAAAAATCATCGAATTACTCATATTTAAAAACTAGCTTTTCATCAACTACAGCACAGGATAAAATATCCGGTTTATTATTTTCCTGCTCTATTACCCTTACAGTATCATTAACTTCAAGCTATACTATTGTTTTGCTTTAGGATATCCAAAGCAACATTATAATACTAAAACTCTAATTAAACAAAAATTATTCATTAATTTTTTCATATTTTTCACGACAAAATAAAGATATAAATATATTAAAATTTCCATTTAAAAATATAACAAAGTAAAGCAACACATCAAAAAACAATCAAGCGCCAAATTAGTGGTATACACTAATATAAATCTAATTATTGATATGAAAAATACCAGATTACCTGTGGCGTAAATATAATTTCATGCGTTTACCTTAGTAAAAAAAGAACCGCTTGAAAACATAGAAAAGGCCGGATTCAACCCCGAAAGCCCGACGATTGTTAATACCCGATTAATGCCGCCAACAGGTAAATAACCAACAAGGTAAAAAGTATATTGAATATCTGGGCAATCAAAAAAGCAACGGTAGCTCTCCGGTTATTTACATTAATAAAACTTTTAAAATTGGTTTCCAACCCGATAGATGTAAATGCCAGCGCAAACCAAAGCCCTTGCATTTTTTTCAATGTATCCATTGCAGGTTTATTATCGACAGGATTAATTAAAAACGAAAATAACAGCGAAGCTCCCAGAAACCCCAACACAAATTTCGGAAAACGTTCCCAAACAAGTTTCAGGCTCGGCTTATCGGCATATTTTGTTTTGGCCAGGCTCCTGCCCTTGTTTTGTTTATACGACCAATAAATGGATATAATAAAAGCCGCAATACCCAACAGCACATTTTGCGACGATTTTATAATTACGCTGACATCGGTGGCCTCACCCCCATATACTGCCCCGGTAGCCACTACCGCCCCTGTGGTATCAACCGTACCGCCAATCCATGCGCCTGCCATAACCGCATTCAACCCTACCAGTTTAGCCAGCGAGGGCATTAAAAAAATCATAGGTACGGCAACAATCAGAACCAACGACACTACGTACGACAATTTGGTTTTATCGCCCTTAATGGCCCCGGCTGTAGCCACCGCCGCCGATACCCCGCATATAGATACCGCACTCGATAACATCATCGACATTTCTTCATCAATCTTCATTTTTTTACAAAACCAGAACGAGAAGTACCATACTCCAAATACAACAATAACCGACTGTAAAATACCGATGGTTCCCAACTGTATCAGCTTATCGAACACAACGGTTGTACCTAATAACACCAATCCTATCTTTACATACATTTCGGACGATAAAGCTCTCTTTACCCAATCGGGCACACCAAAAACATTGCTGATAAACAAGCCTATCAACAAATTGAAAATTACCGTTTCAATGCCCCAGTCTTTCATCAGTTTGTTTCCGGCAATCGTCATACCTATAAATGTCAATGCAAACAAAACAAAGTAGCCTAAAGAGTTCCTCAGCTTTTTACCCGATAGTAAATTCGAAATTACGACCATAGCAAACGAAAACGCACAAACAATTAACGTATGTCCCAGATTATCCAAAGCAAACACTCTATCGGCTAGTTCGTCAGTATTAGTCCAACTAAATGAGGGCCACGGCATTCCTTGCTTAATGGAATATACCAGAATTACTAGTAAAATAATAAACCCACCCATAATAGTCGACGACCAATCTTCACTTAGTTTCAGTTTCTTATTCATTATCATAGTAATTTTTCCGATTATAATCTCAGGGCAAGCGTATGAAAAAAAATCATACATAAAACCATTTATATACAGTAATATAAATCTAATTATTGATGTAAAAAGTGAAAATACTGGATTACCTGCGGTTGCCCTGATTATAATCTCTTGTTAATTTGAATTATGAATTATACTTTTGTTGCGTAAAGTTTCCTTTTAAAGAAAACAAAGCAAAATTAGGTAAAATAAATAAATGCAATCGGTTCATATGCCGATTGCGCTTTATATCTTTCGGTTTATGAGCAATACAAACAAATTTCTACTAAAATGCACGCATTGTAAACATGTGTTCAACTCTTTCACCGAGTGGTTCGAAGCGAATCAAAAATGCCCGCAGTGCGGTAAAAACAGGGTCGAAGCCCACTACTTTACCGATTATTCGAAACTGAAAGAGCTTATCTATTCAAAAAACCGTACAAACCTTACAATCTGGCACTATTTTGATTTCTTACCGCTCAGTCGTAGCGAAAACATTATTAGTAGCAACGAGGGTAATATTGGCATTAACCATTGGGAGTTTTTAGATGAATATGCTAAAAAAACGTACGGTATCGACTGTAAAGTATATGTTTACCGCAATGATGAAAATTACGCCACGCATACATTCAAGGATGCTGGCGCTTCGCTGGCAGCCAGTGTATTGAAAGAGTGCGGTATCGACAAATATATCGTGGCCAGTACAGGTAATGTGGCCAATGCGTTTGCCTACTATCTGGCCAAAGCCGACATTTCATTATCGGCATTTATTCCTATTGATGCCCTTAAAATGAACGGTGCAGGCGTAAGCTACTATGGACAGCGGGTGTTTCGCGTAAACGGCGATTATGCCAAGGCAAAAGGCATTGCCGCCGAATTTGCCAAAAAAAATAATATACTAATGACAGGTGGAAATACCGATCCGTTACGTATTGAAGCCAAACGGACTATGGTTTTTGAATGGTTGAGTAAATTGCCCGAATTCCCTACGGCTTACGTGCAAGCGCTTAGTGGGGGTACGGGGCCTATTGCCATTGACAAAGCTTTTCGGGAAATTGAAGATTTGGGCTTAACTAAGCAATTACCGCGCTTTTTGATAGTTCAGCCCCACCGGTGCGCACCGATGACCGAAGCATGGGAACGTGCAAAAAAATCAGGCTTTGCCAGGGGATGGGAAAACGATTATCCCGTTTATAACAACCCTTATACCTCCGTACCCACTTTGGCAACCGGCAATCCGGCAACTTATCCTATTATCGGGAATCTTGTAAAAAAATCGGGAGGCGAAATTACAAGTTTTAACGAGTATCACAGTACCGACATAGTAAGGCTGATTGCTTACGAAACACAGGTGCGTATCGGGCCAGCATCGGCTATTGCACTGGGCGGCTTTTTCGATTCGTTGAAAAAAGGCCATTTCCGCAACGGGGATGTTGTTTTGGTAAATATTGGCGAAGGAATTGACCGTGCCCCCGAATTTTTTGAACAGTTAATTTACACCGAACGGAACATCGACAAGGTTGAAGATTGCGATGTATTTAACCGCAGCCAGTTGCGCGATGAACTTTGGCAAAAAATAGCAGAAATGGACTAAAATTCACCGATAATGAAAAACATAGCTCAGGCCGTTGAAGAAGAATTATTTTTATTGAGAGACGAGCAAAAAGCCAGGTTTCTGCAAAGCTTTTTTAAAACCGGTAAAGGACAATATGCCGAGGGCGATCGCTTTTTGGGAATTGTTGTACCTGCCCAGCGTAAAATTGCTAAATTATATTACAAAGACATAGCATTAAGCGATTTATCGGAATTATTAAAATCTGCATGGCACGAGTGCCGACTCACAACGCTCCTTATGCTTACGATGAAGATGGCTAAAGAGAAAAAGCCGGATGTAAGCCAGGCTATTGTTGATTTTTACCTCAGTCATCTCGATTATATCAATAACTGGGATTTAGTCGATTTATCTGCCCCTTATATACTGGGAAAGCGCTTATTGGATAATGACGATAAGTTGTTGCTGTACGACCTGGCCGACTCGGGCGAGTTGTGGCGACAACGTATTTCAATCATATCCACCCTATATTTTATTCGCAACCAGCATTTCAACACATCGTTTGCCCTTGCCGAAAAATTACTTTATCATAAACACGACCTGATACATAAAGCTGTGGGCTGGGTTTTACGCGAAATAGGTAAACGAGACAGAGACCTTGAAAGGGAATTCCTCGACCACTATCACCAAACCATGCCACGGACAATGTTACGATATGCTATCGAACATTTTGAACAGACTGAACGCAAACACTATATGGAGAAAAAAACTTTTTAAAATACTTTACATATGAAACGAACTATTATAAAGCCTATAATTGTATTTATTTTGTTTTTATTCTCGGCTTGTAAGACCTATTATATCCCTGTTGAATCATTTAAAGCTTTCCCTAAGGGTCATGTCGGGAGGCATTTAGACTTTATTACTTGTTATGATAAAAAGGGCAATCCAAAACTGATAAAAAATGATGGTTCGGTAGAGATCCGGATTACCGACAATAATAACAAGCGTCAGGGTGGATATTTTGAAACGCTAATTATAAATGATACAATTATCACTTTTTGCAGGTCATTCATCCTCTCATTAGATGCCACATTTAAATTAGATAATATTTGCTTGATTGAAATACAAAATGTTAAGAAGGGACTGAAATACAATAGAGAAAAGCAATTATTCAAGTAATCTTAAAATTATCTTACCGTTTTTATTCATCTTATAATCAAATATCAATTGTTATAATTGAAAAAGAGCAAAAAATCTTCTCGCCGTTAGTTTACATTTGGCAAAAATATTTTTATCTTTATAGCCGATTTATAAATAAAGCAAGCGTTTTTTATAAATTTATTAATCTTTAACCATTTGTATTAACAATTAAAAAACTATGATCGATTTCTCCAACACCGAAATTGCTTTTAAGGTAAAAAGCAATGGCGAACTTAAAAATGCCCGTTTTTTGTTCTCGATGATCAAACATCCCTGGTTAGTTAAATTTTTAGGCGGACTTAGTAATTTTGCGCTCAAAATCCATTTCCCGATAGGGTGGATTATTAAACCTACGTTATACCGACACTTCGTTGGCGGCGAAACAATTGAGGAATGTGTACCTACAGCCGAAAAGCTTTTTAAATATAAAGTTTATTCGCTGCTTGATTATTCGGTTGAAGCAGCTAAAAACGAAAAAGCAATGGGCGATACCGCTGCCGAAATACGTAGGGGAATTGATTTTGCAGCAAAACACGACTATGTACCCTATACTGTATTTAAACCATCGGCATTGGCGAATACCGAGGTACTGGAGAAGGTATCGAAACGTGAACCGCTTAACGATGAAGAAAAAGCCACATTTGACAAATTTATACAACGTGTTGATGTGCTGTGCGCAGCAGCCGAACAAAGCGGTAAGCCGATAATGTTTGATGCCGAAGATTATTGCATACAGCAAGCCATTGACGATGTTACCGAACAAATGATGGCCAAATATAATACAAAAGATAAAGCAAATGTATTCAATACATTACAAATGTATCGCCACGACCGTTTATATTACCTGAAGCACTTGATTGAGATATCGAAACGCGATGGTTATGTAATAGGTTGCAAATATGTTCGAGGAGCTTACATGGAAAAAGAACGCGAACGCGCTGCCAAAGGCGGTTACCCCTCGCCTATTTACCCCGATAAACAAGGAACCGATAATGCATATAACGAAGCCCTGCGTTTATCGGTCGAAAATATCGATCACATACACATTTTTAACGGTACGCACAACGAAGAAAGTATTAAGTGCCTTATCGACCTTATTGAAAAACATAAGCTTGATAAAAAGGATAAGCGTATTTTTTTCTCGCAATTGTACGGCATGAGCGACAATTTAAGCTTTAATACCGCCGAAGCCGGTTACAATGTGGTTAAGTATCTGCCTTACGGTAAAATACGCAACGTATTGCCATACTTGATTCGCCGTGCCGAAGAAAATACAGCCATTGCCGGACAAACCACACGCGAATTAAGCCTGATAAAAGAAGAAGTGAAACGAAGGAAAGCCGCTAAAAAATAAACCTTCTGTTAATTAATCCTAAATAACTATTACAGGTTTATAATACAAAAATATTCATTTTATCAAAGAGGCTGTTCCAAAAGTAGGCAGCCTCTTAGTTTCTATTGTTATTGCCTATTTCACTAAAATATACTATCCTAGTATTGTAATAAATAAAACAATAACAATGCTAAAATAGCATTTAAAGAATTAACCTCCAAGTGCTTTAATCCTTTCTCACAGTTATGTACATATTTACCTGCACTTTCGGTTGAGTACAAAACAACAATCCGAGGATTAGCTGTTTTCTCTATAACAATTCTTTCTCCATCTCTCAAGCAATGGTAAAGGATTTTCTCTTTAATCTAATGCCGTTTCGTGCTTTGGGCGACCGTCAAGGATATATTGATTATTGCTCGATTCCAATAATTTCCAATAATTCAATATTGCTTTTGGACAAAAGTTCCGAATCTGCAATGACAATGGACATGTTCAACGAAAAATAGCTTGAAAATTCCTCCAAAATAGGTATTAATGTCTATCCTTCAGATATGTGCCTTCGAAAATGTCATAATCAATCGGATTACCTCCGTGATCGGCCAACAAACCTAAAATAAGCTGAGAACATCGTTGTTTGAAATCCTCCAAAAATCCTGCCTTGTTTAAATCACCCTCATCCGATGCCTCAAAATAAAGCATGGCCATATATCATAGAAAACTACGCCGGAACTTTCTTTTAATTTTTTTCCTTGTGTGAGCATAGCTGGCATTCTTAACCTGACTTTTCAGACGGTCGTTCAATTTGTCTAAAAACCGGCAAACTTCGTGAATCTATTTATTCATGCCTAAGTAAGCTTCCAAATAATCAAGTGTTTTAAGCTTGTCGTACGTACAGGACATTTGTGCGCCGACCCCATAATGCAGCACTATGGTATTGAGGGAATGGTACGGGCATCGTTTGCGTTTTACAATACCTTTGATGAAGTTGAAAAATTGTATGACG
>JAISFN010000032.1 GCA_031263585.1 Prevotellaceae bacterium
GCCGATTATGCCTAAAATTGTACGATACTGGCTTTCGGTGAGATTACTTGGATAATGTGTCACGAATCTTTAATGTATTGAATAACATAAAAATACAAAATAATTGCCAAATAATCAATGGATTGCCAGTATTTTATTTGTTAAAATTTTAGACAGACTCTTAGGGCTTATTCACAATTTTACAGTAAAATATGACATATTTGAGTGAATTTAGGATATTCAATTTCCATAATAATCCGTTACATTTGTAGTAAACTTTTGTCGCTCTCTATTTAAAATATCGTTATAATGCTTATAGCCAAACAAAAACGTAAAGAAAACATAGCTGAATACATACTATACCTGTGGCAGCTCGAGGATTTATTGCGTGCCTTATCGTTTGACGGGGACAAAATATACTCGACATTGATTGAACCGTTGCAGGTAAAGAATGAAAAAAAGCAGGAAATTTTCTTTTGGTATGTAAGTATAGCCAATCTTTTGCACGAAGAGGGAAAAAATGCCAATGGACATATCAACCATTCTTCCCACCTGATACGCGAGTTAAATGATGTACATGTATACCTTTTAAAATCGGGCGACGAGAAGTATAAGCTATTGTTTGCACAAGCCAAACCGAATATCGAAGCTTATCGCGAAAAATCGGGCAACGAACAATCCAATGATATCGAGGTTTGCTTTAACGCTTTGTACGCTAAAATGCTATTGAGCTTAAGAGGGGAAACCATATCCGAAGAAACGGAAAACGCCTTTAAAAGTTTTTCGGCTTTACTTGCCTATTTAGCCGCAAAGTTCCACCGTTTTGAGCGAGGAGAAGAAGCTTATCGCCCCGACAAATTATAATTATTAATTGAATATACAGTACTAATGCAAAGGTATTTAATTATACTTTTATTCGGACTATGTTCCTTTACCGGATATAGCCAAAAAAAGGCGAAACCCGTCAATTTCTCGTTATGGCATCCCGTTGCCACAATCGGCTACGATTCGTTATACAATACCAAATTTACTTTCGGATTAGGACAATCAAAAGTCCATAACCTATCAGGGTTCGGCTTAAACCTTATCGGAGGCTTAGTTACGGGTAATGTATCTGGTGCAACTGTGTCCGGGGTAGCGTCTTATACAAAAGGCAATGTAAAAGGCTTAACAGCTGGTGGTTTGTTAAATGTTATATCGGGCAATACCAAAGGACTGGAAGTTTCCACCTTTTTAAATATAAATTTGGGTACAATGGAAGGATTACAATTTGCCACACTCAGTAATATGAGCATTGGCCGGATGAGAGGCTGGCAACTATCGACAGGGTATAACGTAGTATCAAACGAAATGCAGGGAGTACAGCTATCGGCGCTAGGAAACATTACCACAAAAGGGTCGAATATCGTGCAGTTATCGGGCATATTCAACATGAGCTTGGAGTCGATGAAAGGCATTCAACTGGCAGTAGGCAACTTTGCCGATACAATCAAGGGGATGCAACTGGGTCTGCTTAACATTTCATCCATTATAAAAAAAGGGGTACAAATCGGGCTGATTAACTATTCGCACGAAGAAACAGGGTTGCAAATAGGGCTTATAAATGTATCCCGCTCTTCGCGCCTCGATTTTATGGTATATACCGGCAATTTTTTATATGCCAATTTTGCGGCGCGTATTCAAAATAAACATAGTTATTCCATAATAGGTATTGGCATTCCATACCACGATACCGATGAAGAGTTTTCGGGCGGACTGTTTTATCGATTTGGAGTTAAAGTGCCTGTAAAAAAATTTAGTATACGTCCCGATATTGGAGTGTATATTTTGAATATTTTCGATGAGGACGATTACCAGGACGAACCAATGAAAAAATATTCTTTACAGGGACGGTTATCACTGGAATATATACTCCGCAACAGAGTAAGTATTTTTGTAACCGGCGGCTGGTCGTTTACATCGGAGTTCGGTGAAATGACCTATACCGGCAAACCTGTTTTTGAAACCGGTTTAAGTTTATTTTTGACAACGTTTATTAGGAAGAAATAATTTTTATTACATGTAGCAAGAATCAAGACTATTATTATGCCAATATATTTATTAATGAGATAATGTGTTGATATGCTAATGTATAAATTAGCGAATAAGCACATTAGCAAGTTAAAATTCTTGATTCTTGCTAATTAAATTTTTAATATCAATATATTGATGATTCGACAAAAGATACTACTTACAGTTTGTTTTTTATTGATAAGCATTTGTTTGGGGTTTGGGCAAAACCGGCAACAACCCTCGTTTAATTTAAGCCGATATAGTGATTCAATTAAAACAATTGTAAAAAAACGGCCGTTTATAGCGGCGGCCGAGGTGTTTACACTAAACATAGGCGTATGGCTTTTCGATCGTTATATTCTAAAGGGCGATTATGCATATATCAATTGGAGTACCCTAAAAAATAATTTTAAAAACGGATTTGTATGGGATAACGATAGCTTTTCAACCAATTTGTTATCACACCCTTATCATGGCAGTTTATATTTTAATTCGGCACGTTCAAACGGTATGAATTTTTGGGCTTCGTTTCCGTATGCCATGGGCGGCAGTTTAATGTGGGAATTGTTTATGGAGAATGAACCGTCTTCGATTAACGATCTCTTTTCAACAGCTGTGGGTGGAACAGCCCTGGGCGAAGTAACATTCCGCTTGTCATCGCTTATTTTAAACGACTCTAAAAGAGGATTTAACCGCGTTGTACGGGAATTATCCAGCGCAATGGTTTCCCCGATGCGCTCATTCAACCGTCTTAGTCATGGTGAATTAACCCGGGTATCTCCTTATAACAGCTTTGAAAGCGAGCATAGCCCTTTCTCCATTTCTGTGGGTGTTGGGTGGCGTTATCTTGCTAAAAACAACCATCTTTTCAGAGGAGATAACGGACTTTTTATAGATTTTGCCATGGAATACGGGGATCCTTTTTATTACGATGATTATAAACCGTTTGATTATTTCTCGCTTAAAGCTATGTTTAACATTCTTGGCGGACAACCCATTGTGGGGTCGGTAAATGCTATCGGCATGTTATGGGGCAGGAGCAGCGAACCCTTACCCGGACACGACATGACATTAGGGGTATTCCAACACTATGATTTCTACCAGAGTTCGGAATTGAGAAAATCGAACGTCGTACCCTACGAAGTAGCCCAAACTACAGCCATAGGCGGAGGATTGATGTATAAATTCCCCCAAATAGGGAACAAAATCAATATGTCGTATAATGTATATGTTAATGTAATATTTATGGGAGGCACATTGACCGACTATTTTATGGTTAACGACCGTAATTACAATATGGGCAACGGATTCAGCGCTAAATTCCAGTCGCTATTGGAATTTAACAATATGGCGTCGTTTTTTGTGGGAGTCGAACATTACCAGTTATTTACATGGAAAGGCTATCCAAATGAACCCAATCCAATTCCACCCGATATGGATATCAATCTCTTAAATGCGCAAGGGAATAAAGGACATACCCGGCTTACCATTATCAACCCCCGGTTGGATTTAAACCTATCGCCCATCGTAAAGCTCAGTTTAGACCCTTTTATCTATTTGCGCGATTCGCATTATGATTTTTTCGATGATATTAAATACCGTACATTCGAAACCCGCTTGCTATTAACCTATACATTCTAGGCAACCGCATTTTGCTTATAATTATTATCAGCCGCGTTTTGTTACGGTCGAATTGGCCTGAACTGTGGGCATAATCAATAAATCATTGATATTTACATGCGGAGGCAGTCCTACCACATATGTAACCGCATCAGCAATATCCTCGGGTTTCAGGGGTTGAAACTTATTATAAACATTTTTAGCCCGTTCCTCGTCTCCCTTAAAACGTACTAAGGAGAACTCGGTTTCAACCATCCCCGGACATATGCCGGTAACTTTAATACCGTACTGCAACATGTCTAGCCGCATCCCTTTTGTCAGCGCATCAACAGCATGTTTGGTGGCGCAATACACATTGCCGTTTTCATAAACCTCTTTCCCGGCAATCGAGCCTATGTTTACAATATGCCCCGTACCGCGTTCAATCATTATGGGCGCCACTTTACGGGTAATGTATAACAAACCTTTTACATTGGTGTCAATCATCCGTTCCCAATCATCGATAACGCCATCCTGTATATGATTTAACCCTACAGCTAATCCTGCATTGTTTACCAAAATATCGATGGCTTTCCAATCTTCGGGCAATGAGTCAATGGTATTTTCAACTTCCTGATTATTACGTATATCAAAATTTAACGTGATAATGTTTATATCGGGGAATAACGATGCAATTTCCCGTTCCACTTCAACTAAACGTTCCTTACGGCGTCCGGTAACAATTATATTATATCCTTTTCGGGCTAAAGCAAAGGCCGTTGCCTTACCTATACCTGCCGTAGCCCCGGTAATTAATGCTATTTTTTTCATATTCTTATATTCTTATATTTTTATTTTGCTACCAAAGATAAACATAAGTTGAATACTTTAAGTAAACATAATTATTTATCAGCGCTCATATTTTGTAACATATTGATTTTCAAAAATAAAATTATTTTCAATTTTCAATTACCTACATAGCTTAGCCATAAGCTATTTATAATTATATTTGTAAAATTATTTACGCATATGTATGTATATGAAAGCAAAATTCTTATGTATTGTTTTGATACTATTATTTTCGGTATCAGCCTTCGCACAAAATAACACATCTCCGGTATTAGACCGCCTGGAAGATGATTTTAAAAAATATCTCCTGACACCAGAATACAGCGCATGGCTGAAAGAAAAAAATATCACTGCCGATTCCGTATTGAAAAGCGTACACGAAACAGCCGTTTATTTTGAACCGGGCATATGGCGGGACTCCGTCAATTCCATACTCAAACAGTATGTTGCAAAAACCAACGTAAGTAAAGCCTTACAAACCTATGCCGTTTTTTCGCTTTTAAACAGCTCATTAAATATTATAAGTGTTCCGGCAGCCAAAGCGGTTGATAAAATCTATTTTGATCTTTTATTCAAAGATGAAAATGAATTTGAAGAATTACTTTTTGCCGACGGCGCTTTGGATTATGCGATGGATTTACTCGACAGTTATGTCGAAGTAATGAAAAACAACCACGACATCCTTCGTACACATCCGGCCTACAAAAACTATTATTATGCCTCGGGGGCAAGGCGCATTATAAACGACAGCCTTAAATTAGGAACCGGAAAAAAGTATTTTTTATTTGAAAGCGGGAAGGTGCAAATTATCCGTCATTTACATTTTGCCAAGCAAGACGGTCCAGAAAAAGGCTTTTACGAAAGCGGAAAGCCTGAATATGAATCATTTTATAAAAATGGTTTACGGGATGGCAAAAGCACAGGCTGGTACGAAACCGGCGAAAAACAGTACGAGGGCAATTATATTGCAGGAACAGGGAAAGTAGTAAATTACTACCGGAACGGGAATATCAAATTCGAACGATCATTCAAAGAAAACAAGCAAGACGGTCCGGAAAAAGGCTTTTACGAAAGCGGAAAGCCTGAATATGAATCCTTTTATAAAAATGGTTTACAGGATGGCAAAGCAATATACTGGTACGAAACGGGCGAGAAAGAGGGCGAAGGCAATTACACGGCAGGAACGGGAACGCACGCCAACTACTACCGTAGCGGAAAAGTAGAGTTTGAACGCAGTTACAAAGACGGCAAAAAGGACGGCGTAGAAAAAGCTTATTACGAAA
>JAISFN010000015.1 GCA_031263585.1 Prevotellaceae bacterium
AATTGATACGAAGACTGGCACCATTCGAAACCAAAGATATAGAGCAAGGCGATATATAGCAAATTTAGCGCCAGTATATCTTCTGTGATTAGAACCCAAGTTACCGATACGGCATAACGATTATTTTTTCCACTTGTGGGCATACGATTCAATAAAACAAAGGGTTAAGGCAAAAAACTCATACTACTTATAAGATTTCACGGGCAAACGCCATATCATCTTAGCACAAAGATAATACATTTGTTTATATTTTATCCAACCATAGCGAAAAAAAAATGTACTTTTGTCTCTCTTTTACCACAAAGGGCACAAAGTTTTTATGCAACTTCGGCAACCCGAAAGATGCTTTGAATGCGCTAGCGCTGCTTTGTTCGTTTTATACCACAAAAATCCAACTCTATCTTGTTCGAATCTTTTTGAGATAGCGTAAAAAATTCTTTATGCCGCACCAGCCAAACAATAATATCGGCTTGCCGGTAGGCGTCGCTGTAGTTTATCAGACTGAACGTTTTATGTGTAGCGATATTTGGCTCTGCGACCAATACTTCCGCTCTTGCTTCCGAAAGAATGCGGGATGTGATATATTTAGCAGGCGATTCTCTTAAATCATCAATATCGGGTTTAAAAGCCAGACCCATACAGGCCACAACCGGTTCCCGATTATTCTGTATCTCAAAGGTATGGCATGTTTCTATCACTTTTTTGGCACACCAATCCGCTTTATAATCGTTGGTTTCACGAGCCTGTTTAATAATATTGGCTTGTTCGGGATAATCCGATACAATAAACCATGGATCTATGGCAATACAGTGTCCACCCACGCCACATCCCGGCTGCAAGATGTTTACCCGCGGATGTTTATTGGCAAGTTCTATCAGCTCCCATACATTAATTCCATTGTGTTCACAGATAATGGAAAGTTCATTCGCAAACGCAATCTGCACATCCCGTGATGAGTTTTCCGTCAATTTACACATTTCCGCTGTGCGGGTATCCGTTTGGTGTAAAGCACCTTTTACGAACAGGGAATAAAAAGCGGCAGCTTTTTCCGAAGATGCAGTATTAATGCCTCCGATAATTCTGTCGTTATTTTCCAGTTCATAAATCACATTTCCGGGAAGTACCCGTTCCGGACAATAGGCCATGTAAATTTTACCTTTCAATTCGGGACGTTCCTTAAAAATGATTGCAGCCATCTTTTCGGTGGTCTGCACGGGAGACGTCGATTCAATAATAAATAAATTCCCCTCTTTTAAAAATGGGATAACCGAACGTGTTGCATTCTCCACGCATGTAATGTCCGCCCTGTGGTTTTGCTTGAAGGGCGTGGGAACCACTATCAAAAAAACGTCTGCTTCTTCCGGTGTTAGAGAGGCTCGCAGTTGTTTTCTCTCCACTACTTCCTTTACCACTTTATCCAGTTCGGGTTCCACAATGTGAATTTTCCCCTGGTTGATTGTCTCCACTACTGCAGGGTTTATGTCAACGCCTGTGACATCAACTCCTTTACTTGCCGCTATTGCAGCCGTGGGCAATCCGATATAGCCCAGTCCCATAAAAACCGCTTTCATCTATCGTGTCAATTATTTTTCATTATTTCAACAATCCGCTGCACGGCTAAGCCGTCTCCGTATGGATTATGTATTTTTTGCATAGTACTATAGTAATCTTTATCATTCAAAAGACGTTTTGTCTCGGAGACTATTCTTTCCTTATCAGTACCGACTAATTTTACGGTTCCTGCTCTCACTGCTTCGGGACGTTCGGTTGTCTCCCGCATCACCAGGACCGGTTTTCCCAAACTGGGCGCCTCTTCCTGTATGCCGCCACTGTCAGTCAAAATGATGCAGGCTTGATTCATTAACCAGACAAATGTGGGATAAGCCAGTGGGTTTATCAGCTGAATATTCGACTTTCCTTTTAATAGGCGATTAACAGGGTCTTGTACGTGAGGATTCAAATGCACCGGATAAACTATCTCCACTTCCGGATCAGCAGCTATTTCCAATATCGCCTCACAAATATGAATAAATCCGTCACCAAAATTTTCACGGCGATGTCCGGTAACCAGTATGATGCGTTTAGAAAAATCAAGTGTATTTTTGAGCGTTTCAATTTCTTTATTGGAGTAATTTTTGAGCTTGTTAACGGCAAACAGAAGCGCATCAATCACCGTATTGCCGGTTACTTCTATTTGTCCGGATACTTTTTCCGACAACAAATTGTCTTTGGCTGCCTGCGTTGGCGCAAAATGAACATCGGTCAGCCTTCCGGTTATTTGACGGTTCATTTCTTCCGGAAAAGGAGCTTGCTTGTTATAAGTACGCAAGCCCGCCTCAATGTGGCAAACTTTTACGCCCGCATAAAAAGATGCTAAAGCAGACGCCATGGAAGTGCTTGTGTCGCCGTGCACAAAAATATAATCAGGTTTGAAGTCTTCCAACACAGATTTTAATCCGGTGATAATGTCGGCGGTCAGTTGAAAGAGATTTTGTCCGGGACGCATCAGATTCAAATCATAATCAGGTGTAATCTCGAAAAAATCCAATACCTGATCCAGCATTTGCCGATGCTGTGCAGTAACACAAATGCGTGTTTCAAACCTGTCGGAGCATTTTTGAAATTCCTTGACTAAAGGCGCCATTTTTATGGCTTCAGGGCGGGTTCCAAAGGTAAGTAATAACTTCGTCATAAATTAATTGAAATCTTTATTTTTTTACTGATGAATATTTACAAGCCGTAAGATTGATTTTGCCATTTCTCTGTTAATATTATCTCTTTTAAAATCAGCAATGAATTTTTCTCTTTTTACTAATTTATAATTGTAATTACGTAATAATTGCACCATGCTATTATAATCGCATGGTTTGAACAGTATCGTATTGGGGACATTGTCAGCGATGAAATTACAGGCAAACCCCGCTACACCGGCAATAATCGGTTTATTTAAAGCGCCGAGTTCAAATATTTTGGAGGGGATTACTCTCTCATAAGCAGGGTGGTCTTCGAGATGCAGGAATAGAAAATCGCTGACAGCATATAATTTAATCAGTTCTTCTCTTTTTACAGGCATCCGTATTTCAACGTTACTTAAATTTTCTTTTTTAATCTCATCGAGTAATTTCTGCCTCAATTTTCCATCTCCGACAATTATAAACCGGTATTCGTTTCCTAACAGTTTTGCAGCAGGAGGGATTATTTTTTCTAAAGATTGGCATTCACCAATATTCCCGGCGTATAAAATGATTTTCGGATTATTACTATTCGTATTAATTTCTTTATCAGGTAGAGAAACGTCTAAAAACATATCATCTATTCCATGGGTATACGTAGAATATGATTGACATTTAAATTTTTTAAAATAAGGAAAAAACCCTTCTGATATAAGATTAACATGAGCGGCATAATTAAAAATTTTCTTCTCAATAAACTTGAGGCAGGGAATGATAAACTGTTTTGCAAAAGGGATTTTCAATGCGTTATCCAATGATTCAATAAAAATATCCCGCATATCTATGTATAACGGGATTTTGTATTGACGGGCTATGGAATAGCCTAAATATGCCGAAAAAAATCGGCTTGAAGAGACAAAAACCATATCATAATTTTGTCTTTTTATCAGTTTTTTTGTTTTAAGAAAATAAGTTTTAAAGGAATTGATTTGGTCAAGAAAACCATTCTTGTGACTTGGAACTTTTATCCTGTGTACCTTAATGTTCCCCATTTCTTCATAAAGAGAACTTTCTACTTTATATGTGCCATATCGATTCGGATAAGTTGTGATAACATCAACAGTATCGGTATCGCCGATTTGATGTGATAATTCTTTTACAAGGGAAGTATTACGAAAAGAGCCGGCTCCCAAATCAGGTTCGAAAAAGAACGTCAAGTATAATATTTTCATGCTTTAAACTCAATATCTGTAGTTAATTGATGGTGAAATAAAACTGTTGCCATTTTGCCGGTTTTATACGAATTAAATTCTACCGCAAAATTATAATCGGCGAGAACAACACTTTGAGCTTCGTTAAAGGTTATTCGGGCTATGTCGTCTATGCTGATACAATTATTATTCAATAT
>JAISFN010000041.1 GCA_031263585.1 Prevotellaceae bacterium
CCTTCGGGTATGCTTTCCAGTATGCGGGCTATGTTATAGGGCGTAATCAGCCTGAACCGAATTTGCCCCTTAGCCATAACGCAATGTATAAATGCGTTTACGCTGTTTTCCCCTGTCAAAGGCACATACCAGTTCGCCGCGGCGGCGCCTTCGGCCTTCAGTGCATGTTCCCATGCGGCATATCCGTAATTTTGGATAAAGTCGGGAATAAAACCGTGCAATTTGTTTTGTTCGGCCAGTTCCCCTGCAATTTTCACAATGCCCTCATCCGGGTTTTGCGGCAGGGTGAGGAAGAGTTGCGCATTAAGCCGCTGTTGGCGCAGTAATTCTTCCGGCTGATCTCTGTCCTGTCGGCATGCCGCAAGCAAAAATGCGGCAAATATTACGCATAATCTGATAAATTTGTATTTCATAAGCATTATGTTTTCTGTAATAATAATGCAAATATACAAAAAATATTGATTATGCAGATAATTTTAATCAGTTAAGTGACTTGGTAGTTTTAAACAAGTCGGGAAGCTAAAATTGTCTAATTTAGAACTGGCAGCCCTCAACCTGACTGCCGAATATATGATGTATAATTATGAATTACAGTTGTTAATACTGATTAAAGGTACATATCTCGAAGATAAAATTGGGCGTAGCGCATATAACAAAAGACGGCGAAAACTTTTTTGCTATATCGAAGAAATCCGGCAATGCCTCTGCGGAAAATTCAGCCAACTGCAGGGCAGGCCGGTCAACAATCTATTACTTACGAAATCAAACCCGATTTGGCTTACTGCGCCGCCAAACAAATGTATTTTTTGGCTATAATCTGTACCTCGTGTGCGGCGAAAACAGCATTATCCATGCCTTTGATTTTATTCCTGCAAGCGTATGCGGCGTCAATTATCTTGAAGATGTAAAGTACGCTTTCAAAAACTGCGGACTGCTCGGCGACAAAGGATATATAGGCGCTGATTATGAGCTGAATTTGTTTAATCAGCCTAAATTAAACTAACCGTCCCGATGCGAAGAAACCAGCAGAATCAAGTCCGGTTTTTGCCATCAAAACGCCGAAAACGTAAACGGATTGAAACCCTGATTTCGCCAAAATATTATCCAAAATTACAGCCCTTACGATGATTCAATACTTGAACCTCTTCGTGTTCAACAGAAAGTTAAACAGCATCAAATCCAATTTATCTTAAAGGCACAACAGGTTGCTATTTTATTGTAAACAGTATTGCCTTACTAAAGCAATATCTTTTTATTACAAATTAAGCATCAGATATATAAAAAGAACTTATAGATTACATTTAAATTATACTAATTTACAAATTTTTCACTTAGCCAATACATAAATTATTAACCTGAGTGTTTGTATAATAAGAATAAAAAAGCTAAATTTGTACTAAAAATATAAGGATATGCAATGTAAAGTAGGCGATACGGTACGTTTTTTAAACGAGGTTGGCGGCGGTGTAATTTCCCACATTATTAATGCCAAAATGGTAAACGTACAAGACGAAGACGGATTTGAAATTCCTATGTTAATATCGGATATTGTAGTGGTTACCCCTGCCGAAACAAAAACGCTTAAGCCTGTCGTGCTAGCCAAACAAAATAACATTACGGAAAAAACCGGGGCAGAGGAGAAAATTGCCTCCCAACAAGCTTATAACAGCATTGTTGAAAACAGCGAGGGCAGCGATTTTGAGGTTTTACTGGCATTTGTCCCGGTAAATGAAAAAAATATTCAAAATTCGGATTTGGAACTTTTCCTGATAAACGACAGCCCGTATAATATGCTATATACCATAGGAATATGGACTGTCAAAGGCAAAATCAAACTGCTGTCTAAAAACGATTTGGAACCCGATTCAAAAGAGTTTGTAAGCCTTTTTCGGCGGACCGATTTAAACACGGTGCAAACACTGAATGTTACATTTTTACTGTATAAGCAAACCCGTGATTATGAACTGCAAGTACCCGAACAAATTAATATCGAACTTAATCCGTTGAAGTTTGTTAAGCAGGGCAGCTTTGAGGAAAATGATTTTTTTGACGAAAAGGCAGTGATTTATAAGGTTGCAACCAGTAAAGTAATTTTACAGGAGATTGATATTAATGTCAAGCAACTGGAAGCAGCTATGAAGCAGAAAAAAGACGTGAAACAACCGTCGGTTGTCGGCGCTAAAAAGAATCCGGAGATTGAGGAAATCGACATACATATCGAAAATTTGGTTGACAATGCTAAAGACTTGGATAATGCCCAGATACTCGAAATACAAAAAGCCCGTTTTATCACTGCGCTCGATCTGGGAATTATGGCAGGCACACGCCGCATGGTATTTATCCACGGCGTGGGCAACGGCAAGCTGAAATACGAGATACGCCGGTTGCTCGACACCCAATATGCTGGAAAGATACGTTACCAGGATGCTTCGTTTAAAGAGTACGGCTACGGTGCAACAATGGTTATTATCGGATAAAAAACATAACTGCTTGCCGATAATATATTTAAAGGAATAAAACTATTGCCGCAGATAAGACATAGTGAAATAAGATTACGCGAACGTTATTTTGGCGCTGAATGGGTGGCGATAAACCCGACCAAAAACCCCGATGCGATAATAAACGGTAGTTTGCTCGAATTTAAGTCCGCAAGCTGCCATAATAACGTAATAATACGAGCATACGGATATTGAAAGCGTCAAAACAAGCCGACATGGTATTTATACGTGTTACAGAGCCTATGGCAGATAAGTATATAGAGCTTTTTGTTAAGCGGCAATTTGCCATGCAGGATGGGTTAAACATGAAGCAAGTTATTATTTACAACAATGGTAAACTACAAGTATTTAAACGCTAAATAAAAGACGGAATGCGTTTAAACATTCTGCTTTTGAAGTTTCGCCCTGACCCGCAAGTCTGGCTCTTACTCTCGATACAAATCGACTATAAAAATCACTTTTGATAGCCTTTTAATCGTCTTTTTAACAATATTTAAATTTTTTATTATGGATCACGACAAATTCCAAAAACAACTTGAACAATTCCGTATCGACGTAAAAAAGTATGCCGCTAACGAGGCGCTTATTATTATCGGTAAAACGGCGACCGAGTATTAAGACATTTTTAATGTACTAATTTGCTGATATGCTAATGAAAGAATAAGTAAATTAACTCCTCACATCAAACAAGTAACATACTATATGAAATCATATTACTTAATGGCCGTACTAAAAATGTTTTGATACCTGATACCATTAAAATTTTTAGCTTTACTATGGAAAATACCGCTCCGCTTACCATAAAAAATTGGGCAGAGGAAGATCGCCCACGCGAAAAAATGCTGGCAAAAGGCGCACTGGCTTTAAGCGACGCAGAGTTGCTGGCCATTCTCATCGGTTCGGGTACTCGTAATGAGACGGCCGTTGACCTCGCCATGAGGTTATTAGCCAGTGTAAACAATAACTTGAACGGATTGTGGAAACTCGGCATTAAAGATTTTATGAAAATCAAAGGTATTGGCAAAGCCCGGGCTATAAGCATTGCCGCTGCTATGGAACTTGGTCGCCGGCGCAAGGACAGCGAGTTACAGAAACGTTTCTCGTTTACATCGAGTAACGAAGTTACGGCCATGTTTATTCCCATTTTGGGAGATTTACCCCACGAAGAGTTCTGGGTTTTATTGACGAATCGTTCAGGCAAATTAATCGAACGGATAAAAATAAGCCAGGGTGGCGTAATAGGCGTATCGGTGGATATACGCATGGTAGTGAAGTCGGCCATTGAGCAATTGGCGTCGGGGGTAATTGCCGTACATAATCATCCATCGGGCAATTGTCGCCCCAGTAACGATGATATTAAGCTTACCGAAAAATTGAAATCGGCATTGGCCTTGTTCAATATTTCCTTATTAGACCACATTATCGTAACCGACAACAAATGGTTCAGCTTTGCCGACGAAGGAATTCTATAATTAGACATAAGAATCAAGTATTCAAGATCCATAAGTTTTTTTATTTGATAATGTGTTAATAAACAAATATACCCTTTGCTCCTGCACAATTTATATTGTGTGTAACATAAATAGATCATACGGAAGGATTCGCACGATAGTCGCAACGACTCAACTTTTGTTTTTTATTATTTTTGTCATCTAACATACAAGATTGAAAGACATGAGTATATAGCGATCAAAATATACAGCTTTAATCAACGAAATCAGCATTCTGCTACAAAAAGGCAAAGAGCAGGTTGCCCAATTTACAAACGCTATTTTGGCTCAAACATATTGGCTAATTGGGGAACACATTGTAACATTTGAACAAAGTGGAAAGAAAAAGCGGAGTATGGGAGTAATCTTTTAGGCTGGCTTACAAATGACCTTACAAAATGCTACGGTAAAAGGTTTAGCCTCTATAATATATTATAAATCAGAAAATTTTATATAAGCTTCTCAAAAATCCAGCCATTGTTAGGATAATTTGAAAAAAGCAAGACGCCATCTAACATATTGAGTTGGAATCATTACATAGAAATTCTAAAAGCAGATAATGACCTTAAAATCAGTTTCTACGTCGAACAAACCGAAAAAGAAAATTGGAATGTTCGAGAACTGAAATGCCAAATGAAAAGTATGTTATTTCACCGGTTGGCATTGGGTAAAGGCAAAATATGCTGCAATATTATCCCAGTACGATATGAATCCATCATTGACTATACAAACACAAAAGGGTAATATAATTATTAAAATTTTCCGAAATATTTTTATCATCAACAACAATCTGGTTAATTGATATTTAATTTAAATAATTTATTATTACACCAAAAACAGGATTAAAAATATTGAAAAATATGTTATATTTATTTCAATTTATCGTTATTTTTGACAAGAATATTACAAATTGAAATACTTACTGTTTATGAATTCAACAAACTACCAAGTCGACCCTATCGATCAAAAAATACTGGCAAACCTGGTTAATAATGCCCGTACCCCTTTCCTCGAAATTGCCCGCGAATGCGGTATATCCGGCGCTGCCGTTCACCAAAGGGTAAAAAAGATGGAAGAGGCCGGTATAATTGTTGGTTCACAATTAATTGTAAAGCCAAAAGCATTAGGCTACGATATATGTGCCTTTGTAGGTGTACAATTGGCACAGGCAAACATGTATAAAGGCGTTATCGAAATATTGAGAAATATCCCCGAAGTAGTAGAGTGTCATTTTGTTACAGGCGATTATGTGGTATTGTTAAAAGTATATTGCCGCGATAACGACCACTTAATGGGTATTTTAATTAATACTATCCAGAATATTCCCGGCGTATCCAAAACCAATACATTTATGTCGCTCGACCAGGCCTTTGAGCGTCAAGTATATGTAAAGGACAAGAGAGTTATTAAAAAGAGTAAGGTAAAATCAAAGTAATCATTTGTTTAACAGTATTTCTGCAATAAACAAGTCGTAAGAGATTGTTATTTTGATATTCTCCCGGTTCCCGTCAACCAGCGATATAGTATGCCCGTTGTGCTCAACTACCGATGCATCATCGGTATACAGGGTAAGGTAGGGTTGTTTGTAAGCGTTAAGTAATATTTCGGAATCGAACACTTGCGGAGTTTGTACCATGCGATACAAGTTCCGGTCAACAGTAATACTTCTGTCATCTTCCAATCTGCGGATTGATTCGTAACATTCTGTTACCGGAATTGCTGCCCCTGTGTGTTCTGCACTGTTAAAGCATGTCTCGATAGTTTTGGGACTAACTAATGGGCGAACTCCGTCATGCACTGCAACCAACGATTTTTCGCTGACCAGCTCCAGCGCATTTTTTACTGAATGGAAACGGGTAAACCCTCCAGCTACAATACGGTGTTCAATTGTAAAACTATGTTCCCTGCACAGTTGTTCCCAACGCTCGATTTCACTACCAGGTAGCGCTACAATAATTTTAATATCAGCATTGTAATTATAAAAACAACGCAGAGTATGCATCAATACAGGCTCGCCGTTTAAAAGCATAAACTGTTTGGGGATATCGCCGCCCATGCGCGTTCCGCTCCCCCCTGCAACTATAATTACATATTTTTTCAAGTCCATACCTTTCAAATTCAGGTAACAGTCTTTGTTTTCGATTTCTTACCGAAATATTTTAACTCAAACCGCCGCAACCATACTATGATAGCTGCCAGTACCCATCTCGATATCAGCATCCACCATAAACTCGCCCCAACTGACAAAAACAAGGAAACATCTTCCAAATTACTGTGCGATATGGCAATGTGGTGGTTTAATAAATCGGCATCTTCCTTGCTTATTTTGCCAAGTTCGGTCTCCTCAATCATTACTGCGGCGCCATAGGCCAAGCCTAATATATTGCCTACAATCCATAAAAAAGAGGTTTTGGCTGGCAATCCGAATATTTTTAGCATAGGGCGCAACAACTTAGATAACAGATGTATTACCCCAAATTCGTCCAACAAACGCTGCAAAATATTCAGCGCTATAATTAAGGTAAACATCCTGACAAGCAATTTACCAGTAGACAGTAACCAATTTAGTGAAATATCTTTCAGACATAAAGCCTCGTTAGCTGCCTGAGCAGTACTTACCGTAGTTTCAGCAGGCAATATCCAGTTTAAGGCAAATGCCGATATAATTGCTGCTGTCGTACGTAAAATAACCATACGTACAGCCGACGAACCTGTTTTTTTTTGTACGGCTGTTTCAATAATCATATTATGCGCACAAAGACACATAACCGCCAGTATAGTAATTGCCCGAAGGCTGATGTCGAGTGTTACCGCCGCCGCAATAGCCGAATATATGTTTACAAAATAGCCTGTTATAAATACCAAGGCCGACTCGCCCGGCAGCCCAACCATGTTAAACAAGGGGTTCAGCAATTCGGACATCCAGCCGATAACTCCGAAATATTGCAGAATAGTAACCGTTAACGATACAATAATGCTAAGCCGTATCATCCACCAGGCTGTTTTTAACGCAGGCGGAATTGATTGCTTTACCGAATTGATAATACGGAACTTTACTGACAAACCTTGTGGTTTTTCCATATAAAACAACGTGCAAATTTGCACACAAAGGTAAATATATAATTGCAGTTTGCTATTTGCCATTTAAAAATTATCATATACCAATGAATGCAAATAAGTTAAACTAAATTTCACTAAATAGATTGTAAAGAAAATCAGCTTTTTGTAAAAAGAGTTTTAAAATTAAAAATTTCGTATTATCTTTGCGTGCTTTTAAGCCAAACGGTGATCGTAGCTCAGCTGGTTAGAGCGCTAGATTGTGGCTCTAGAGGTCGGGGGTTCGAATCCCCTCTTTCACCCAAATCGCTGTAAATTATTGATTTTATTATGATTGCAAAATGATAATAAAGCCAAATGCAGTTTAGATACAGTTATAAATTTTGGCTGTGCATCTGAATCGAGTTTTTGCAGAAAAGTTCAAGGATATGCGCAAGAAAAAGATTTTAATTTATCCCACCCTCAAAGACCGTAAGAGAGACCTATCCAAAAGACGGTATGTTCAAATCTCACAGCGTAATCTGAAAACGGATGAGTTAGTGCGTCGATAGTATGAAATTCATAATGGTGTAAATATTAATAGCCTGCTTGAAATAAGTCAGCGTTATGAATTAGCGAACCTAATGATGATTGCAGAACTGAGAGAAAAATTAGGGAATGGCTGGACTATATTCTCGGATACTGAATTAGTAGTATATGAAGACCAGCCACAGTATGCTGCTGAAGCAGTATTTTTTAAAAGAAAAATTGGGTGGTGTTCTCCAAAATATGCTAAATAGATAAAACCGAACTTGATGTAAAAGAAAGCGGGATTAAATACTTTTAAAGCGCTTTTAAAATGCTTTTAAAATATGTTTAAACGCCCGCGTATTATTTTGGACAAGCGGCAAATTTTACGGAAGGCCCGCCTAATACGATGCTTCAGTCGGCAAGTATTTTCCCCCGATACCAACAGTATATTTCTTCCCTGCATGATGGTTTCCGCCCCTGAATGCGGCCGCAAAGTTATCCCAATCATCGGCGGCAATACTTCTGCAGTTACGCCTAAATCAGACATTTTTTTCTTCAAGTATGCGGCTGTTTTCATTCCCGTTTGCCTCAGACAAACGCCGCGATCTCGCCTGTTTTTCTACGGCAGGCATAGATGAGCCAAACTCTGGCGCTCTTCTTCCCCTCATAAATCCAAAACTCATCTATACTTCCAAACAATCATAATGCTGCCGCTTGGGCTAGATTATATGGAGGGAGCGTAGCAAGACCGACAAAGTTTTTTGATGATGATATTCTCAATTTCAGCGGTAACCCTTGATGCTTATGCCGCGGACAAGCGGCAATAAGATCTTTTGTGCAGGGGAAGAATGACAGCCTTTGTTCTTCAATATATGGCCACCGATAAACTGCCGTCCGCATTTCTTACACAAATAATTTTGCATTCCGTACAATTTCTTGCTATTCCTTTTTATCTTTGTACTTTAGCAATCGAGGCAATGGAGCGTATTTTTATTTTTATTTGCAAAAATACTAATTCATCAAATGATTGTCAAATATTTACAGCAATATACTTTTTACGTCACTACCAAGAAAGTTACTGAAAGTTGAATGCTAAACTTAAAACCAACAACTATGGATTTTAGAAAACAAGTAAAAAAAGAATTGGCTAAGCTAAATAGAGAGCAACTTGTCCGTTTTGCATGGCTTTGTGCAATGCGCGCATTACCTTTTTTGGGGGCAAAAGCCAGTTTCGGATTTTGGAAAAATAATGTTTCCAAACATTTGTATGCTGTTTTTAAAGCATTGGATACAAATCTGTATTATCAAGTCGGCGCCGACGACGTCTACGCCGCCTACGTCGCCGCCTACGCCGCCGCCGACGACGCCTACGACGACGCCTACGACGCCGCCTACGCCTACGCCGCCGACGCCGTCTACGTCGCCGCCTACGCCGCCGCCTACGCCGCCGCCGACGACGACGCCGCCGATGCCGCCGCCGATGCCGCCGATGCCGCCAATGCCGCCGCCATATCTTTTGGAATAAATATTGAGCGCATTTTGGTGCAGGATATTTTTGACATAAAAAAAGGAAATCATCTTTCAAACGTAGGAATTTACCAGTATGGTAAAATATGGGATAATTTTGAAACAGCCTTAAAAAATGAAAGGTGCGGCTATTGGGCAAATCTGTATAAAGATATTTTTATAAATAGTTTTGAGGTAGATAAAGATAAACTTGTGATGCGGATGCGTGTTCCCGCTGAAATTCAAGAACAAGGCGCTGCCGCTGTCGGGTTCTATTTGGAGGACATTGAAAGTCATGGAGAAAAACAATTCAATGAAGCCCGTATTATTATATTGGGCGAGAAAGGCGCCGGGAAGACCTGTTTGGCTCGTAAGCTTGTTAACCCTAATGCGGAAATGACCACCGAAAAGGAAAGCACCCCGGGTGTAGATGCCATGCTATGGAAACCTGAGAGCGAAGATTTGAATATTCATATCTGGGATTTTGCAGGGCATACAGTTACCCATGCCGTTCATCGGTTTTTTCTTTCGGAGCGCAGCTTGTATATAATTGTTTATGACGGACGGACAGAAGAAAGAAACCGATTGGAGTACTGGCTCGACCATATGAAAAATTATGGAGGAGATTCAAAAGCTATTATTCTGATAAACAAAAAAGACGAACATATTCCGGCTATCCCTGAAAATTCATTAAAAGATAAATATCCGATTGAAGGATTTTATTACTTTTCCATCAAAGATGACTTGGATTATTTAGAGAAATTCCGAAACGATGTAGCAAAGTATATAAAAAATAATCCATCGTGGAACAAGCTTGTTATTCCAAAAAATTTTTACAAGGTAAAAGATGAACTGGAAAAGCTCTTTTTTAAACAGGGGCAGAAAGTAGGGGATGAGTATATCAGTAAATCAGATTTTGAGACTATTGCACAGTGTAATGACATTGCTGATAAAGATAAATTATTGAAAAGTCTGCATGCTTTAGGCGTGTGCTTATGGTATGAGGGTATACCGAATTTGGATACATTAGTATTAAATCCAGAATGGATAAGCTATGGCGTATATCAGGTTATTAACTGGGTTCATGAACAAAGAAAATATTTTATTTCGTTAAGCGACTTTAAACCGGTATTTCAACAAAGTGATTATTGTAACCGCTATCCGGAAAGTAAGCACAAATTTATTTTTGACCTGATGATATGCTATGAACTGGCCTATAAAATCAAGGAAGACGAATTAGTTATCCCCCATTTATTACCTGAAGACAGGCCTGCTACATTGCCCGAATTTTTACTGGATAAAAGCCTAATGTTACGTTATAAAGCCGACCAACCATTACCTCCTAATACGATATCCCGTTTTATCGTGCGCCATAACGACGAAATATTAAAAAACATCAGTGGGTATCAGGTGGTATGGCGTTATGGGGTTGTTTTAACAGATAGTGAAGAAACAATAGCATTGGTACGGGAAGAAGACCGAATGATAACAGTATCTGTAAAGGGTCAGAATAAAACGAACTTTTTAAATAAAATGCGAAGCACATTGAACGAAATTTTCAACTCGTATAAGAGTAGAAAACCAAACCTTGAATATCGCATTGAAAGGCCAGATTCCCATAGGCAGTTAGACAATGAAAGTCCTATTTGGTTGCCAGAGGAACAAGTGTTTATTCAAGGGCAAAATCAAGAGCTTTATTATGATTATCCTTCAGGTGAACGCATTAACCTAGAAACTGCTCTCGAATCATTTTCTATAAATCCAGATAAATTACTCAATAGAGTAACAATAAACTATATACATATCAAGAAGAACTACGGAAATGTTGTATTAGGGAATTTAACGAATAATTCAACTACATTTAATTTTAAAGATTGCAATGTTAGCCTACAAGGAGACTTGCAAGAATTAATTCGCTCATTAAAAAAGGATTCTGAAAACATTGAAGATATTGAATATATAGAAGAAATAATAGAAGATTTAAATGAAATTGGAGAGGAAGACAAACCCGAAATAATAAAGAAAAAAGGGTTCTTAAACAAATTAAAACGATTTGTTGATGATTTAGTTGACGAAGAATCAGATCTAAATAAAAAAATAAATAAGCTAAAAAAGGGAGGCGAAATAATTCAGGATATTGGTAAAAAATATAATAAGATAGCAGAATGGACTGGCTTGCCTCAAATACCTAGAGTATTTTTAGGAGGAGAGTAAGTACAATAAATATTCAATATAATTTTATACAATAATAAAAAGCTTATATTCAGATGGTAATAAGAGTGGATAAATCCTCTTATCCACGAGAGGCTTCGGAGCGCCTATTTAAGCCTGAAACAAAACATACCTTAGCTGTAACTTGGTATGACTATTCTGAACTTGGCATTCCGAATAGAAACAATGCATTAGAAGGGCAGTTTGCCGATTTGAAAACAAAGTTGAGGAAGCTAATCACAATGATGTAATAACAATTACGATTTCAAAAACTCTACCCTCCAAACAACTGGCCGATGCTGTTTTAAGAGTAATTTTAATCTCTTTATTTCCTTCACCGTTTATAGGGATGCTAGCATCGCTCCATGCAGCCTGTACATCGAAAAATGTAGCTCCTGCTTGTGGTAAAGGCGTTGTGAGTACAGACAAATGATTGCTTGCCGACACCGGAATTGCAGACCATTCTTCTACCTCAGCTTCAACGCCGAATATTTTATTTAAGTGTATGCTGTTTTCATCTTTACAAATCCACACTGTATCAACAAAAACTCTTATATCTTTATTATCAATTATTGTCATATACAAATTACCGCTACCGTCGTTATCACATAAGTTAGTAGCCTCATATTTATAAATATACGTGTTTCCGGGCAAGAGCTTGCTTGCATCTACAATTGTACCGTTATTTATGCCGCCATTGTTAAATGCCGAAGCCGGAGTCCAGTTGGCGCTTACAAAATATGTAGTATCAATATATTTTGTAAGGTTAATAGTATTTTGGGGGCAAGCAATAATCCTGATGTCTGGATATAAGATTGGACGGCGAACGGTGATATCAACAGGTATACGACTAGCGCTGATACATATTCCATCTTGTGTTTCAACATATAAGGTAGTCGTTTTTTCGTATATGCCCACATTTATTGTTAATGTTCCGTTATTACCAGTACCGCTACTCAGTAAATTACCAATACCAATAACCTGTTCATCGTACACTTTATAAACTACTCCCGATACGCTGTTTGCAATAACAACCGTTGCCGCCGAATTGTAACAGGCTACGGGCGCACTTACATCGCCTAGGATAAGCAATACAGGAGGTTCGCTAATTGTTACCGTTTTAATAGCCGAAACACAACCGTTGTTATCCCGAACTTGTACTGTATGATCCCCTGCCGAAAGACCCGTTTGGCTATTGCTACTTTGGTATATTCCACTGTCAAAACTGTATAGGTATGGCGCTGTACCCCCGCTAACACCGTTTACTGTAATAGACCCGTCATTACCGCTATTACAACTAACAAACGTAGTGGCGAATGTGGCCGGTAAACTAATGGCTAACGGTTGACTTACAACATAACTCCCTACCGAAACTTCACACCAATTGGCATCTCGAACAAAAAGAGCATAAGTTCCTATCGACAAGTTTGTAAAACTATTACTTGACTGGTAAGTAATTCCTCCGATACTATATTCGTATGGACCGACGCCTCCACTTGCCGTTATTACTATTGACCCATTATTTTCTCCCTGATTACAGGTTAAATCGGTAACAGCTGCACTAGCTGTTATTTCAGTCGACTGTGTTATAGTAACCTGCTCCATGGCTGTAATACAACCGTTGGCGTCTTTTACCTTAATTTTATAAATTCCTGCGTGCAATCCGCTAAAAACATTCGACGGTTGCCAATCAATCCCGTCATTCTTACTGTATTGTTTGGTTCCCGTTCCGCCGCTGGCCGTTACGGTTATGCTGCCTGTACTTTCGTCGTAACACAATACATGCGTCTTCGCTGTACTGAAACTTAATGCCGATGCCGACTGCGATATGCTTACGGATTGCGCCGTGGTTACGCAACCGTTGACGTCTTTTACTTTAATTTGATAAGTACCTGCCGGTAGATTATTAAAAACATTCGACATTTGCCAATCAACCCCGTCATTCTTACTGTATTGTTTGGTTCCCGTTCCGCCGCTGGCTGTTACGGTTATACTACCTGTACTTTCGCCGTAGCATAGCACGTCCACATAGGATTTAGTAAAGCTTAAGGCTGTTGTAGGTTGTGTTATGTTTACCGTTACGCTGCCCGACTCGCAACCTGCAGCATTTTTAACTTTTATATAATAGGTCTCTGCCGGCAAGCCGCTGAAGACATTCGATGCTTGCCAATTAGCTCCATTATCTATACTATATGAGGCATATCCGGATGTTACGGTGATGCTTCCCGTACTTTCGCCATGGCACAGTACATTTACTTGCGTAACATTTCCCGAGGCAAGCGCGGGCAATGCATTAACGCTTACCGTAACGGATGTCCGCGAGGTGGAAGCGCACGAGCCTACTGTCGCTTCAACCCAGTAAGTAGTATTTGACGCAGGCGTCGTGCTTAATGTAATTGTTCTAGGAGCGCCGTTGCCGGTTACGGAGCCTACCAATATTCCCCCGCTATTTGAAGTATAAACATTATAATCAACGCCCAATACTGATGAGGCAAGGCTGATAACCGGATTCGATCCGTTGCAGATTGCGGCGGCAGTTACTGTCGGTACGTATGGCCGCCCCACTACAGTTACGGTTATAGGGGTGCGCGTACTACCGCATACGCCGTTATGCTTTTCAACATAAAAAGTTGTGTTGGAGCTTATAGTATTGCTACATGTTATATTTACAGTTCCGCCTGTACCTGATGCAGAACCTACCTTAGTAGTTCCGGTGGAGTTTGTATAAACATCATACGTAAAACCTATTTGGGTATTAGCAACTGTAATTGTAGGAGCAATGCCGCTGCATACAGCCATCGCCGACAAGTCGGATGCAGGTATGGCTGTTGGTGTTGGCAGCACGGTAAAACTTGTAATTACATCCTTGGTCATATTATATGAATCGGTGATATGCAACCTAATTGTATGCGGCTGCGGCTGACCCAGTAGTTCGCCTTTAGGCAGGGTCCATGTGTACAGATCTTTGGCGTCTACCCATTCTACTTCATCAATATACCATCTCAGCGCTCCCGATAGCATGCTTACGGGATATTGTATGCTTGCCCTAAATACAAAGTCGTCGTCGCAGTAAGTTTGCCCGTTGGCGTCTTGAAAGTGAATTTCGTTTATGTAGTATGCGGGGTCGAGCTGGCGTGCCGATGCCGCCGCCATATAGTAGTAGGATTCATCGCGCCCCAAACCGTACCCCATAATCATCAAGCCGTTTGGATTTTTATAAGTATAAGTTTGCACACTATTCGATAAGGGCATCGAATAATATGAATATCCCGATGCTATATTATCCACCCAGCTTCCTCCGCTCAGCCCCGCTTCTGGGCCGGTTCCTATAGCAACGGTTGTTGTGTTTTTAAAAGCTGTAGGGGCTATAATTAATGCATAATGTACTGCTATTACAGAGTTGCCTGCGGCTACAAAGGGTGCGATTGCCGTATGCGCCACGTGTTGCTCAATAGGCGGAACCCATGCCATAGCAGGATCGCCGCGGACATTCTCTGCTAATGAAAAGTTTTGAGACCCCATTAAAAACGCAGCCACAGCGACAGGTTTACTCGCAGAAATATAACAACCGTTTGCGGAACTGGAGATTTCCAACTCCACAAATTGCCCCTCGTTAAGGCTTAACGTGCTTTGCCCGCCTGTTACCGCCTGGATAGCGCCCCCTGTTTGGGTAATTATAGTTCCGTTGTGGGCAGCTACAATTCTTACTCTATCTTTTCCCCGGTTGGTTACAGGCACTAAAAAATTATTGCCCCATGCGGGGATAGGCGGCAGCTGTTGGAATAAACAATCGCAAGCATAAACACTAGCAGGGATTTTAACGCAATCGTTATATACTCCATACGCGGCCGGTTGTGATGTTGTTACCTTTGTGCCGGTAAAATCGCCCGTTTGCCCCGAATACCTAAAATATACTTGTCCTTCGGACAACGTGGCGACCGAAGTCCCCGCATGATATACTATCGTGTTGTTTTGGTGAGCTATTACGAAATAGCCGTCGCCATATCTGGCGCCGTTATCATTCGCGTTTTTATAGGATATATGGCGGTATTCGGTACCGTAATTGGTTACGGGTAAAACATTTGTGGCATCGGTTATATAAACTGCCATATCAATGGCAAACAAGGCGATATTTTTATCCGACTGAACCCTTAACGACTTGTTGGTTACGCCTGTTCCCGTATGCTCCAGTTTCGTCTTATTCAGCGATATTGTCCTTACTTCTCCTGCGGCTAAATTGTAGATAGTCGACGTGTTATCGATCCTATAAGTAACCGTAACAACACTGGCTTCGGTGGCTACCATGCGTATTTGAAATACGCCTCCGGTATTGGGATTCGACCCGAAAGCTATTCTGAAATCTGTTCCTTGCGAAGTAAACTGCCCTTGAGCCAAAAGCGCTGTACTATCAACTATTAACAGTATAACAAACAAATAAGCAACATGCTTTAAAGAGCGAATCAAGTTTTTCATAATAGTTTAATTAACTAATCGTTACGCAGGCTATTTGTGCATGTAATAATAGTATTCCTCTATTATACTATCCTGTATATCAACTACATATGATCTCAGGTATTTAAACCGAATGAAGTTGTCAATAATTTCATATTGATAAGAAAAGACTGTGCCTATCCCTACAACATTAAAGCTTCCTTCCTTAAGAAAGTAGCTATAATCATCCACTCTGTTTTTATAGGCAAATTCTGTTTTCCCATTTTCTTTTATTGTTATGGAGATTGGAACTTCTATGGATAAATCGAAGTCTTGGCCGGGCAGATAGGTATTTTCAGTAACATCGGTGTTATTTGCCGTTTTTATAATCAAAATGCTATCAGTAATCCATTTGCCTTTAAGTTCCGATGATTGTGCCTGTAAAAAGGACGGGCAAACAATGAAAGTAATAATTATGGCCGTTATTACAAAAAAGTACGTTTTCATACATTTGTTGTTTATATTTGGGTATTTACATAAAAAATTATCCCATCAATCTAAATACATTGTAAAGTACAAATGTATTAATTAAAATATACTAACACAACAGTTTTGTTCTTTAATATTGTAACCAAAAGAGAAAGGCTTATTAACCAAAAAGTTGCATCAAACCTATTTAAGAATAATTAACATTATTTAACCATAGCCTCAAATTCAGATTTCAAAATATAAATCAGTAATACCTACATTCACAGATAGTTTCTAACGAATCGAATTGGAGTACAGGTGATGCTAATGCGATACAATTTGCCTGCTTTATACGGCATTAATTTTTATTGTGTACTTACAATTAGCTAATAACCCGATTTTATTAATAATGACTCCAGTGCCGGATTGTTCTTAATTTCGTCCAATGGCATAATTTTAATCCCCGATGACTGAATAAATATTTCAAATGCTTCGTTGTTGGTGTTTGCGTAAATAATATTAACTTTTTTACTTAACAGCCATGTAAGCGTATAATTAACATTGTCAATTAATATAGTTTCTTCTCCAATAACCTTTAGCGAATTATCATCGATATCGAAAATGAAAACCTCTTTTATAAACTTGTTGAGTTCTTCGTAATTAACATTATCCAAAAAAACGGCTACTCTCATAACTAAATAAATATCGTGTAAAATAAAGATTTTACAAAGTTTGCGCTAATTTTATTATTAATTACAACAAATTTTTCTCTAAAAGTGTTCGTATTGGCGTTTTTTACTATTATCTGATTATTTTCATGCGTTTTGCTCTGTCATTTTTATGCGTAAATTTGTATAATTTTTAAATATAAAGAAAGCATGAAACATATAGTTATTATATTATTGGCGGGTGTTTTATTTTCTTCGTGTTCAACAACCTATTATTACTCCAGGCTTAATACGGCCAATAATCATGTTTTTAAAACCGATCGGGGCGACTTTGTTACCGAAAACGACAGTTTGTATATAATTTACAGCTTTTTTGGCGAAAATTGCCCGATAAATATCGGGGTTTACAATAAAACCGACCAGGGTTTATTTGTCGATTGGTCTCAGTCGGTACTGGTTGTTAATGATATAACTTATGCCTACCGTACGGTGAATGAAAATGGGCAGGCTGTACCTAAAAGCCTTGATTTTATTGCTCCTAAAACCCAGGCGAACCATACATCGTTTCAATTATCAGGCTTTCCGTTCGATAAAATTTCCAAGGAAAAATATGAAAAACATAATTTTCACATCAATTACAAAACTGTAAAAGTAGATAGCATTTATTTTACCGAACAGAACTCGCCCTTACGCCTGCGCAGCCACATAACCGTTTACGACGGCGATCCTAGCGGAGAAACATGTCACTGCATGACTTTCGACCAAAGCTTTTATATGGCATCGCTGATGAGGACGAAAGGAAATAATGTTAAACCCGAAGATTTGATGGAGTACATAACGGAACTGGGCGATTTTTTTTATGTACGCCAGTATAAAGAGAGCGGTTTTGGACAGGTAATGGCCGTTATAGGTATTGGCATTGCCTACGTTGCCATGGAAGTTCTCCTCCCATCCGGTTATTAAAGCGATGAAAACAAACAAAACCAATGCTGCGCGCCTACTTGATAAGGCTGGAATACACTACAAACTTATTTCCTACAAGGTTAACGAATCAGATTTAAGTGCAGTGCATGTTGCCGGGCAATTGGGCGAACCTGTTGAACAGGTTTTTAAAACATTGGTACTGAAAGGAGATAAATCGGGTTATTTTGTGTGCATTATCCCGGGCAATACCGAAGTAAATTTAAAGTTGGCGGCAAAAATATCGAGCAATAAAAACTGCGCCATGATTGCAATGAAAGATTTATTACCGGTTACAGGATACATCCGAGGGGCATGCTCGCCAGTCGGGATGAAAAAACTATTCCCTAGCTACATCCATTCAAGCTGCATAAATTACCCGACCATTTATATAAGTGCAGGCCAGCGGGGACTACAAATACAAATCGATCCGAATGAACTAATTCCACAAATTAAAGCCATTGTTGCAAATCTTGTCGGCGAATACTAAGCCATTGCCCTATTGCCTGCCTGAATGGAGTGAAGGATTTAGAATAGAGATGCTTGGTTTTCACTCGGCATGAACTTGACAACGGCTTAGTATCTACATGAAAACCGACAATTCAAGCCAATTTATTTTGATAAGCTTAATTCGTATATGAACTCTTCCTTTTGCATTTTTAAAGTTGTGTCCGTTAATTCATGTATCAATACAATGTTATTTTGCTAATCATTTTTCCAATTTTCCCATGAATAATAGATGGTTGTTTTGTTCTTACTAGTTCATTTCCATTCTGATAATCCGGCTTCCGATTCTTCTCCTACATACAGTATAAAATATGTTCCCGCTTTTTATCATTTAAATTAAGCCTGCTGGAAAACAACGGCAAAATATACCCATAAATTCTTTTAAAATCTTAAAATTTAACCGACTAAAACGTTTATAAATAAGCAACGATAATTGATAAATCAGATCGAGATATTCCCGATATCAATTTTGCTAATAATAGGGAAATGGTCGGAGTATTGAACATCGGAAACACTGTAATCTGTTGTATTTATCTGCTTGTCGTGCAGGATATAATCGATACGGAACGACGGGAAAAAGCCCTCGTGGGTCGATGGCATGCCTTGCCCGGCTTCGCAAAAGGCGTCTTTAAGTCCGCGTTTCATTGTATTATAGGTATACGACATGGGGGTATCGTTAAAATCACCGCATACTACTACAGGATAAGGCGATTGCCGTACATGTGCCGATACTTTATTAACCTGCTCGGCGCGTTTTATAAAAGCCGCTTTTAAGCGTAATGATACATCCGCTATTTCGCCCATGCGCTCGTCGTTACTGTTAACTATGCTGCGGACACTTTTGGGTAAATTCAGCCTTATCGATTGGAGGTGATTGTTATACACTCGTATTATTTTCCCGTCGATATCAATATCGGCATAAATAGCCGCATTACCTGTAGGCGAGGTAAAAACCACTCCTTTGTCAATTATCGGGTAACGGCTGTATATGGCAATGCCGTATTCGTACGATTTTTTTTCAACACTGTAATAGACATAGCTATGCCTCAAACCGCTTAATCTGAGGCTGAAATCCTCGTCTTCAAGCTTCCCGGGAGCCGTGTAAAATTCTTGTAAACAAACGATATCCGTTTTCTCCGAATTTAAAAACGCTGCAATTTTCAGGTAAGTCGAATCTGTTTTTTTAAAGCGCAGCTGAAACATTTGTACATTGTAACTGATAACTTTCAGATCGTTATCCCGTTGAATTCCCTGCTCGCTAAAAAGCTGTATAAAGCTGCTGATAAATAATATACTTGGTAGCAAAACGGCTAAATGTACCCATACAATTTTACGGCGTAGAAGCGCCCAGATTATCAGTAGTATAATATTCAACACGAAAAATAACTGGAAAAGCAGCCCGAAATATGCAATAGGCCAGAATTTTGCAGGACTGATGTAAAGCGACAGGTACGATAATAATAAACACACGGCAATAAGCACGCTGATTGCTTTTAGGGGAGATACAAAGATTCGGCGTAAAGTCGATTTCCAATTAAAACTCATGTGTATTGTTTAAAAATTTGCGTTCATTTTTAGTAAGACTTTCTTTTCCATAGCGACTTATTTTATCGAGTAAACGGTCAACCTCGGCTCTGTTTTTGGCACGCCGACGGTTATATTCATAATCCCTATAGGCTGCCAAACGTATATCCGTTCTTTGCGGTTTGCGGTCAAAAAGCTTGCGAATCGAATCGATTAACCGGATAAAATATTTTTTCATGTCAACTTAGCAGCTTAATAAACTATTTGTTTTCAGATTTACCGAATTAATTACTATTTAAAATAAAGCCAACAAAGATAATGAAATGTAATTATAGTTTTACATTGTGCAACTTAATTGTTTTAATTTTGTTGAAATTTATACCAAGCCAGAGATGTTTCACCAGCGTTCGGCATAGCAAAGAAGAATGCGGCATTGACTATTTACTTGTAATAATTTGAATATCATATGTGTATTTTATAGTTTAGCCGCCGGATTTTGTTGTATAATTAATAAGCATTCTATAAGTTTAGTATTTTTAGTATAGTATAAACCCTGCAACGCCAGCCAATACAATCAATAAAATCGGATCGGCTTTGAACTTATAACCTGCAATGAATGCCGCTATAAACAAGGTTATGCTCTTATAGTCGATAAAAGTATCGCTATTCACCAACAGTATAGCGGCTGCAGCGATAAGCCCGGTAACGGCAGGTTTAAGTCCGCTGAAAACATAGTCGATATATTTGTTATTATTCCGGAATTTAAAGAAAAACTTACAAACCAGCAGCATAATAATAATCGGCGGCAAGCTCACGGCAACAGTAGCTACAACCGAACCCAAAACACCTCCTGTTGCAGTATAACCGATGTAAGTAGCGCTGTTGATGGCAATAGGGCCGGGTGTCATTTGCGATATGGCGACAATATCGGTAAATTCGGCGCTATTAACCCACTGGTGCTTATCCACAACCTCGTCGCGGATAAGGGACAGCATGGCATATCCGCCGCCGAACCCGAATAAGCCGATTTTAAAAAACGATGTAAATAATTGTATGTAAATCATTTTTTCGAGTGTTTATCTTCGTATATCCCTCCGAATAAGCCTACCAGGCCTGCGGCTATTATAACCCATACGGGCGATACTTTTAGCAGGCATATCAACAATACTGCCACTATGGTAATGGCAAGCGGTTTAAATTTCAATCCGGCTTTAACCAGCATATTAAAAGCCGGTATAGCAATCAACGCAACTACAACAGGGCGAATGCCTTTAAATATCCGCTCGATTACTTCGTTTGTACGTATTATATTGCTGAAAAACATTGCAATAAGTAATATAATAACAAATGACGGCAAAATAGCCCCCAGAGTCGAAAATATACTGCCTTTCCACCTGTATAATTTATACCCTACAAAAACAGCTGTATTAATGGCAATTGGCCCCGGAGCAGCCTGCGCCATAGCCAGCATTTCAGCAAATTCATCTTTATCAATCCATTTTTTGCGGTCTACCACCTCGCGTTCAATCAACGGAATCATGGCATAACCGCCACCAATGGTAAACGCGCCGATTTTAAAAAACGAATAAAATAACTGGAAATAAATACGCATAATTAGTAGGGTTTAATTCACTGCCGATACTAAATCCCTATCGATTTGTCATGCTGAGCAAAACGAAGCATCTCTTTTTCAGATCCTTCACTTCGTTCAGAACCGAGCTTGCGAACTTGCCAAAAGCAATGACAATATGACAACGGTTTGATATGAATATTCATTCAAATACATTTTAAACAAAGGAACAATCCAAATAGTATAACGTCATTTTCAACCAATCATTCTTAACTGTCAGCAGCTCAGCCTTAACAACTTAAGGGATATATAAAGCTCAATAAATATTATATATATTTATCACATTATCAATATTTTAGAAATATAAAATCATAAATTATATGATATGCCGTTCACCAGTTGTCCCAGTTCGTCAAAACCGAGCAGTTTTGTTTTGGCTTTCCCAATCCCATCATTTAAAATGAAATGAATGTATCGGTTTTGCTTTTTTTTGTCTTTTGTAATAGTATCGAGCAATAGGGCTTTATCAACAGCGGTTTTCACAGGTAGTTTTAATGTAATAAGTAAATTATCAATTCGCTGTACATCGTTTTCGGTAAGCAAATTCAACTTTTGCGAAATACGGGCGGCAATGCATAAACCTATACTAATCGCCTCGCCATGTAATAAATTGCTGTGTTTTTCGATAGCATGCCCGAATGTATGTCCCAAATTCAGCTTACGGCGCTCGCCGGCTTCACGCTCATCCGCTTTAACAATTGAGGCTTTAATCTCGACACAACGTTTTACCAGATGATTAACAACCGCTTCGTCCAAGTTGAGAATCCGGTCGACATTTTCCTCCAAATAAACAAATAAATCGTTATCGGCAATTAACGCGGTTTTCACCACTTCGGCCAATCCCGCATGCAGTTCGCGTGCAGGCAGGGTTCCTAATGCAGATGTATCGCACAGTACAAAATCGGGCTGATTGAAAACTCCCAGCATATTTTTGTATCCGGCAAAGTTTATGCCGTTTTTCCCACCCAAGCCGGCATCGACCTGGGCGAGCAAAGTAGTCGGTACAAAGCCGAAACGCAGCCCCCGCATGTATATCGATGCCACGAAACCCGTAATATCGCATACAATACCGCCGCCTATGCCAACGATAAAACTCTCGCGGTCAATCCCATTTTCGATAAGTTGCCCTGTTATTTCCCCAATTGTAGCAAGGGTTTTATTCGCTTCTCCCCCCTCAACCCGGACAACCGGGACATTGGCAGGAAATTCTTGTTTATACAGTTCGTAAATTTTTTGCTCAGTTAGTATAATCATCTTCCGGCCAACCGTATACTGTAGTATATGGCGGATATATTTGCCAATATAAATACATGAGATACGTCCATCGGGCAATTGTATACTGATTTTATCCATAAGCTTCTAAAGAATGGCGGGAGAGGTTTATTCGATTTTTATCACCTGTATATTGCAGTCGGTAAAAAGCTTAGCCGGTAAAATCAACCTGACAATATCCCTTTCCTGCACAAAATCAACTGGCATGCCGGTTTCCAGCACAGTGCATTTATGTATTTTGTTTAAGCCCAATGGCAAAACAACTTCATCCATTTGTTTGTTGATGCCGACATACACAACCCGCTCGCCGGAAGCTATTTGCTTTTGTGTAAGAATAACCCCATCGGGGATACTGTCAATTTTAACAGGTTTTGCACCATAAATAGCCTCGCCGTTGGCAAACAGCCAGCCGCCCATTTCGCGCAAACGGTGAACGGCAGCGGACGGAAATGTACCGTCGGCTTTCGGCCCGATATTCAGCAGGTAATTACCACCTTTAGCCGTATTATTTATTAGATAGCCCAGCATGCGTTGTGTGGGTTTCCAGTTAAAATCGTTGGCATGCCAGCCCCATGAGTGTACCATGGTTGCCGGAGTTTGCCATGGTTTTTCGAGTATTTTATCGGGATAAGCATTATCGAACATCTCGATAAAGTCAATGTCCTCACCCGGATTATAAAACGATATGCGGCCGTTTATCAAGCATTTGGGACTTAACTCGCGTATCATGGCGATTAATTCGTCGCGACGTACCTCGTTAATATGAGTCTCTTCGTTCCAGGTATCAAACCAAAACAGGTCGGGATCGTAACGTTCAATAAGCTCCCTCACTTGTGGCAACGATTTTTCGCGCCAGTATTTTTCAAAGTCGGCATCCGGGCGGGTAGGTTGCCAGTGGGGTACGGCTCCCTGCGGATGTTCCCAATCTTGCCAGTGCGAGTAATAAAAGCCGTATTTTATACCATATTTTTTACATGCCTTCGCCAAATCGCCCAAAAGCTCGCCCTTATAAAGCGTATTGCCAATATCGAAGTCCGATACTTTCGAATCCCACAAAGCAAAGCCGTCATGATGTTTAGCCGTAATGACGAAATAACGTGCCCCTGCATTTTTCACCTCGGCAATCCATGCATCGGCATCGAAATTAACCGGGTTAAACTGCTCCTCAAGCCGACGGTAAACATCGGCAGGAACCTCCAATCGTTGCTGAATCCATTCGGCATACCAGCTTTTCCCGTTCGCCATCGTCGTATCGGGTAAGGTATGTCCGTTATAGCTTCCTCCTAAAATACTGTACAAACCCCAGTGAACAAATATCCCGAACTTGGCTTCCTTAAACCAGTCGGCGCGATTTTCGGCGGTGATACCTGTTTGCGCCTGTCCCATCAAACAAACGGAAACAGCAAGTAAACACAGAATTACGGTTAATTTTTTCATTGTTGTTAATTGTAAATTTGCTAATGAGAAAATTAGAGAATGCGAGTATTATTTTCAAATTAACCCATTTGTTAATTCTCAAATTTAAAAAGTCGCATATCGCATATTTTACATCCTGTTAAATCAATTTTTCAACTTTCAATGACTTTGTTGCAACGATGAGCATGTTGATTCTAAATATATTATAAATTGTGATTTTTTATTGATTTTGAATGTTATTTTTCATAATTAATTATAAATAAATGAATTAATAAAAAGACTATTTTTAGCATTGATAGTAAATGGCTTATAATCAGTGCGTAACTTTGCAACAAAGTCACTTTCAATTATCAATTATTTCAGCATTGTATTGTCTCCGTTAAGCATATCGATTTCCTCGTCCTCCGGCCAATCGTCAAATCCGGGTTTAAACAACATAATGATCGACGCTATTTGTCCGTTATCATCCAATTTGTAGCCTAACTTCAACTCCTTTAAACTCAGTTCCAATATATCGAATTTTTTTATTGTATTGTTGGGTATTTCGGTAAATTTTAAATGGGTATCCTGTATCAATTGCCATTTTCCCCCGGCAGCCTTTCCGTTTTCCACAATAATGTAATTACCGGCAGGTGTAAACGTCCAATGGTTGCTAATCCCTCTCGATTTCTTATAAAATTGATAGTTGTGTTCCCCCTCAATGCCATCCTTATCAAAAAAGCTGATACCTACGCCGTACAAATACCATTTTTTGCCGGTTAGCTGTTTTTCTGTTTTGGAACTGCACGATGCCAAAAACAGCAGCAACCCGATACACACTATATTGATAAAATCCTTCATCATAAAATCTTAATTCTTGGTTCTACATACAATTAGCGTTTTGCCGGAATTACCTTTTGGACAATGGTGTATAACTCAAACACATCATTCAAGCGCAAAACAAAATCAGCGTATAACAAATTCAGCGAGTGGCAGGTAATTGTGCCCTCTCCAACATTATGCTCAACAATACGTTTTGCCAAGATACCTTCGTTACGATGTACAATTACAAAGTCCCACGCATTAACCGGCAAGCGGCTACCCCAATGCTCATGGCATACATTACGCGCCAGCAGCCGCGACCCCTCGGGGTACGATGCTATGCTTCCGTCGTTCATACTATCGCCGCGTACTTCGAAAAACATGTACTTCCCTTTATACTCACGGTCGACATACCAGGGCACGGTAGGTAAGCTGTCGGTATATTCCTCGTCGCCAAATCCGCTAAGGTAGCCGGCGTACGCATACTGGCTTACCAAAGGCACAAGCATAATACTGTCGAAGTTGATATTCGCTTTCTGAAGTATTTCACTTGCCGGATTTTTTTTTACCAGTTTATGCTCGTCCAAATTATTGCCGAAATTTTCTGTCAATCGCTCTACATATTCCTCGGGTAAAGGGCGTTTACCTCCCTCGATCTGCGAGATAAAACTCTGGTCGCAGCCCAGTAGTTCGGCAAACTCCTGCTGCGTCATTTTTTTAGCTTTTCGCAGCGCCTTAATATCAATCATATTAAACGATAGCTGTTAATTATAATTTGTTAATCCACCCTAATATTAGCGCTTTTATTCAATTTGCCCGCTTTTCATACCAGGCCGTTATTTTCACATTAGATAACCGAAAAAACCCACTGTCGTATTTTAAAAATAACAAAATATTACATATCAAAACGTTATAAAAATATAAAATCGACAATCATAAATCCTCAATACATTAATACTCTTTCCTCAAAGGTAGGTAAATATTTTTAAACAGGTATTAACTATTGATTAATAAAGCAATAATAACGTAAGATGAACATTATTATACCAAAAAAAGTTACTATGAAAAGATTACTTGTATAAAGCTTTTATAATATGCAAACAGGTATTTAGGAAATAAATTATAATTTTACGGTATTAACCGATGCCGATTGAACCTGAAAAACATGTTTAACAGCTGAAATAATGTTTTAGAGGCTGTTGGTCGGCGTATAAGTAATTCAAGAAAATGGAAAATATTTTTGAAAAATACTTGATGGAGGTTGACGAAGCTTCTATTCAGGATGAATTGAAACGAATAAACGAAAAAGCCAGGGATTACAAAACCCTGGATGTTCTGAAAAAATGCTTTGCAAGTATCGATTTAACCACCCTCAATGCTACCGATACCCCCAGCAAAGTACGCGAACTGACCGAAAAAGTAAATGATTTCGACAATCATTTTACCGATATACCCCATGTTGCGGCTCTGTGCGTTTACCCTTCGCTTGCACCTGTGGTAAAGCAAACCTTAAAAATCGAAGGGGTTAAAATAGCGATTACGGCAGGCGGTTTCCCTGCTTCGCAAACGTTTATCGATGTAAAGGTGGCCGAGTGCATGCTGTCGATGCAGAAAGGAGCGAATGAACTGGATGTTGTGATATCGCTGGGCAATTTCTTAGACGGCGATTACGAAACGGTATTTAACGAAATCGACCGTATGAACCGCTCAATTGACGATGCTTATTTGAAAGTGATTCTGGAAACGGGCGCTATAAAAGATTTGAGTAAAATACGCCTTGCCTCGTTTTTGGCGATGGAAGCTGGCGCCAAAATAATCAAAACATCTACAGGGAAACTTGAACCGGCCGCCACTCCCGAAGCTTTTTTGGTAATGGCGCAGGCCGTTAAAGATTACCACAAGGCCACGCGCAGGGTGGTGGGCTTAAAATCCGCAGGCGGCATTGTTACAACTGACGATACCTTATTATATTACAGCATTGTAAAAAATACGCTTGGCGAGGCCTGGCTTATTCCCGAATATTTCCGTATAGGGGCCAGCCGTTTGGCAAACAATTTGCTGGCAGATATTACAGGGCAGACTGTAAATTACTTTTAAAGCCTACCCTTCCGAAAAATAGGTGGTAAAACATTTTAATGTGCAATTAATTCAAGTTGCTAATTTAAGTTTGTCTAATTTTTCAAAAGTGTAAGCCCAAAAGAAAGCGGCGAGTTTACTTAAAAATCCTATATCGGTAACAGCGTGAATTGTTTTTGGCAAGT
>JAISFN010000088.1 GCA_031263585.1 Prevotellaceae bacterium
AGCATGGAAAACGGGCGGAAAGCCTCTTTAAATATGGGGTGGAACTTATTGCAACTGCATTACTTAACCCGATCGCCATATCTTAAATAGATGTCTTTAAATTTTTGTCATATATCTAGAATATTCTTAGAAATTATTTAAAATTAGAATAAAATATTGGCTATCAGTTGTTGTTTTTTGAATAATGTTTCGTATTTTTGTGAGTGCCAATTCATAAAGAAAGACGGCAAATTATTCGGCCAAGTTGAGCGACTGTCAATACGATGCAAGGATACAAATAATTGGCGATACCCGCAAGCGTAAACACCCATTGCAGAAAATATTATACGCTGTTTTTTACCTTTAAAGACTGGTTGTCGGCGGCGCATGCCGCCGTGCGGTTTCCCAAAACGGCAGTCGGCCTATTATTATTTTCACGATGGAAAGAAGACGGTAGATTCGAGGAAATACATGAAAATTTGCGGGACAAATGCCGGGAACGGCAAGAAAAGCGTCGGCCGCCCAACGTGGGACTGCTCAGCAGTCAAAGCGTGAAAGCTACCCGCATGTGAGGCGAAAGCCGCGGCGCGGACGGCGGGAAAGAGATAAGGGGACGCAAAAGGCACATCATCACGGATACCAATGGTTTACTGCTTACTATCGAAATACATGCGGCGAAGGAAAATGACGGCAAGGCCGACTTCAGGGCGATCAAATCCCGGGGCGGGCTGGAAGAAAATGTCGAAAATGACTTCAGGCGGACATGGAAATCACCTTGCGTTCAGACAAATCAACCGGGTTTAAGCCCCTGCCCAAACGCTGGGTCGCGGAGCGGACATTTTCATGTCTGAAAAATTTTCGCAGGCTGGCCAAAGAATACGGGTATAAAGTTTCTACAAGCGAATCCATACCGCATCCACCTTTTACCGCTTTGATGCTCAATAAAATTTATTCGAAATAAAATTTAAACAGTTTCTAAGTTGTTATACTGGAAGTATAATGAATAACATTATTTAAGGAACAATGACATGAAATAATAACTATATTTGCATTTCGCTATTATTTAGAACTTTTGGATTTACTTCAAAAATTGTTTCAATTTTGGCTTTTTGGCGAAGGGGGATTATTGTTGTGTTGTTGTAAAAACAAAACAGATTATAAATAGTATTTGATTTTACTGAAAAATATAATATAATTATGTCGAATAAAATCGGTTATATTATGCAGGTTATTGGTCCGGTAGTGGATGTTTCGTTTGATGAAATCGACGAATTACCACGGATACATGATGCACTGAAGATTAAAAGGCCAAACGGACAATCACTCATAGTTGAATGCCAGCAACACATTGGTGAAAAAACCATTCGCACCATTGCAATGGATGCTACCGAAGGCTTAACCCGGGGGATGGAAGTTAAAACGTTAGACTCTACAATCACTATGCCTGTGGGCGAGCAAGTTAAAGGCCGATTACTGAATGTAATTGGAAAACCGATTGACGATTTGACCCCGATAAGCAAAGAAGGAGCCTATCCTATCCATCGCGACCCCCCTAAGTTTGAAGACCTGTCAACAGAAAAAGAAATACTTTTTACAGGTATAAAAGTTATTGACCTTTTGGAACCTTACCAAAAAGGCGGGAAAATCGGGCTTTTCGGTGGCGCCGGTGTGGGTAAAACCGTGCTCATTATGGAACTTATCAACGACATTGCCAAGGGTTACAGCGGCTATTCGGTATTTGCCGGCGTTGGCGAGCGTACCCGCGAAGGAAACGATTTGCTGCGGGAAATGATTGAATCGGGAGTTATTAATTATGGCGACGCTTTTAAGGAGGAGATGAAAAAGGGGAACTGGGACATCTCCAAGGTCGATTACAATGCTTTAAAAACTTCACAGGCAACTTTGGTATTCGGGCAGATGAATGAGCCTCCCGGAGCCAGGGCATCGGTAGCCTTATCAGGGTTAACAGTTGCCGAAGCATTCCGCGACGAGAGCGGAGCAGGTGGCAGTGGACGTGATATCCTGTTTTTTATTGATAATATATTCCGTTTTACACAAGCCGGTTCCGAAGTATCGGCACTATTGGGGCGCATGCCTTCGGCAGTAGGCTATCAACCAACATTGGCTTCGGAAATGGGGCTGATGCAGGAACGTATCACATCAACCAAATATGGGTCTATCACATCGGTTCAGGCGGTATATGTTCCTGCCGACGATTTAACCGACCCTGCGCCGGCTACAACCTTTGCTCACCTCGATGCTACAACTGTATTAAGCCGTAAAATATCCGAGCTAGGTATTTATCCGGCAGTTGACCCACTGGAATCCAGTTCGCGTATTCTCGATCCTAATGTACTTGGAGACGACCATTACAATACGGCACAAAGGGTTGTTCAATTATTGCAGCATTATAAAGATTTACAAGACATTATCGCTATTTTGGGCATGGAAGAGTTATCGGACAACGATAAAATGGTGGTTCACCGCGCCCGTCGTGTACAACGCTTTTTATCGCAACCGTTCCACATGGCCGAGGCTTTTACGGGTACTCCGGGGGTTATGGTTCCTATCAAAGAAACTATCCGCGGCTTTAATATGATAATGGATGGAGAAACCGATGAATATCCCGAAGCAGCTTTCAACCAGGTTGGTGTAATTGAAGAGGCCATAGAGAAAGGGAAAAAGATTTTATCGGAAGCAGGACAATAAACCAAATAATTGTTTAATTGATTTGTTTATTTGATTCTTGAATAATGTAAATGAGCTGATAAACAGATATATAAATCGAAAGGGAAATGACACTGGAAATTATATCACCTGAAAAAGTTTTTTTTAAAGGAGAGGTCGAAATTATTATAGTTCCAGGAACAAAGGGGCAATTCACCGTATTGCCTCACCACGCGCCAATTATTTCGGCCCTTAGCAAAGGGGATGTGATATACGTTATCGACGATAAGAATAATCGTTTAGCTATAGAGTCGGGGTTTATTGAAGTACATAAGGACGCTGTAAGCATTTGCGTTGAACAACTGGCTGTTGAAAAAGATAAGGCAGAGTAAAATCTGCAATACGTTAAAAGAAATGAGTTTGGGTAAATACATAATTAACTTAGTAGTCTGCTTGTTTATTCCATACATTCTGGGATTATTATTGCTGTTGCTCGTAATACCACAATATTATTTTACACTATATCCCTGTATGTTGTTGGTATTTGTTGGTTTAGGCTTGCCTTTTTATTCGGCATTAAAAACCGGTCAGGATAATCAGCGTAAATTTTTTTCCAGGTTTATGGGAAATACGCTCTTCAAACTTTTTTTATCGCTGATTATCATATTGCTCTATGTAGCACTGATAAAGGAAGAGGTTATTTCGTTCGTAACAGCATATCTTGTATTTTATATGGTTTTATCGGTATTCGAGGTAAAGTCATTTACCCGGATAACAAAAGTCAAGAGTAATGCTGAATAACAAAGTATACATAATTGTTTTATACCTTTTGTTTGTATTTGCAGGTTTGCCAAAAGCTTTCGGTGATGAACAAACACACAAAGGCAAAGAAAGCGGCGAGGAACTTATAGAAGATGTCGAAAGCATCTTTAATGTAAAAGGCTTTACATTTTCACATATACTTGATAGTTATAGCTTTCACATTACAAATATCGGCAAAACGATTATATCGGTACCTTTGCCCGTAATTGTGAAAAGTAAAGACCGGGGGTGGTTTGTATTTATGTCATCTAAATTTCATCACGGCGAAACCGGTTACAAGGGTTTTTCAATAGCAAAGGAGGGAGAGCCTTATGCCTATAAAGTAGTTGAAACTTTACCCGATGGAAGCGTTGTCCGCTCCTTGGATTTTTCGATTACTAAGGTTGCATTCTCTCTTATGTTTACTGTAGTATTATTGTGTTGTGTATTTATTCCTATAGCCCGTAAGTATACAAAAAATCCATTAAAAGTACCTTCGGGTCTGCAAAGCTTATTAGAGCCGCTTGTATTGTTCGTGCTTAACGATGTTATAAAATCGGCCTTGGGAGATAGTTACAAAAAGTATGCGCCCTATTTGTTAACTGTATTCTTTTTTATTTTAACGCTCAATCTTTCGGGTCTGATACCGGTATTTCCTTTCGGAGCCAATATTACAGGGAGTATTGTGATTCCAGGTTTGCTGGCTTTTTTCACATACATTATCATCAATGTCTCCTCAACAAAAGGATACTGGCGTGAAATGCTCTGGCCCCCGGGAGTTCCGTTATGGTTAAAATTCCCGATACCGGTAATGCCCTTGATAGAATTTTTATCAAGTATCACCAAACCTTTAGTATTGATGATGCGTTTATTCGCCAACATGATGGCAGGGCACTTGCTTACCATTGTAATGATGAGTTTGATTTTCATTTTTGGAGCCATGAGCGCTATTATTGCCGATACGGTTACGATTGTATCCATTTTGATAACAATTTTTATGACCATACTACATATACTGGTAGCAGTTATCCAGGCCTATGTGTTTACCTTACTATCATCGGTATTCATCAGTGCGGCACGAGTTAAGGATGAACATTATTCGAAAAAAGAAATAACAGAAAAAATTAAAGTATAAATAATAATTTCTAAAACACATGAGTTATGATTTTAACAATTATTTTACAAGCTGTTACAGGCGCAGCCATCGCTAAATTTGGAGCAAGTATTGGTGTCGGAATAGCCGTATTGGGCGCCGGTATTGGTATCGGTAACATAGGTAAAGGCGCTATGGATGCTATTGCCCGTCAGCCCGAGATTGTTAACGATATCCGTTCGAATATGCTGGTTGCTGCGGCCTTAATTGAAGGAGCTACATTATTTGCAGTGGTGGTTGGCATACTTGTTATATTTATGTAAACTATTAAGAATAAGCGGTTAAGAGTAAAACGTGAAATAATAAACAAATAATACTTAATTATTAATTAATTAATTATCAATCACTTAACAGCTAAGTATTAATAAAATATGATATGGAATTATTTAATCCGGATATTGGTTTAGCGTTTTGGATGTTGGTATCGTTTGGCATTGTGGTATTTTTATTGGGAAAATATGTATGGCCGACGATAATGAATGCAATACATGCCCGCGAGCAATACATAGTGGAATCGATAACAGCCGCTGATGAAGCGCAGGAAAAATTGAAAAACATTCAAAAAGAGGGTAATGAACTGATTGCAAAAGCCCGCGAGGAGCAAATCCAGATTTTACAGGATGCAAAAAAAATCAAGGATAAAACAATAAACGAAGCAAGGGATTTGGCTAAACAAGAGACCGAAAAAGTAATGGAAAAAGCCCGGCAGACTATTCAAAAAGAAAAAGAAAACGCCTTGCGCGAAATCAGGCGGCAGGTAGCCTTTCTCTCATTAGATATTGCTGAAAAAATCTTGCGAAAAGACCTTGACAATAAAAATGCTCAGATGGATTTGGCAAACAGAATTCTTGACGAAATTAACATGACAAAACAATAATGAACATTGGTGTAATATCAACCCGGTATGCCCGTGCATTATACTCGCTTGCTTTTGATCAAGGGAAGGAAGATGTCGTATACAAGGAGATGAACTGTTTATTGCAACAATTTCTACTTTTTCCCGAATTCAAGCGCTATTTAACAAGTCCTATTCTGAAAATAGCTAAAAAAATCAATCTGCTTGAAACTGCTGCCGGAGGCGAAAATATTAGTCTGCTAACAAAAAAATTTATTGATTTTGTGGTACGGCGTGATAAGCAGGAGATTATACAATTTATGTGCTCGGCTTACGGCGAAGTTTACCGTAGTGCCAAAAACATAGTGACTACAAGGCTTATATCGGCAACCGAAGTCGATTCGTCTTTCCTTGATAAAATTAAAGATAAAGTTGAGAAAACGTACAATGCACATGTTGAAATGGAAGTAAAAATAGATAAAAATATTATCGGCGGATTTATACTTGACGTCGACAATAATAGGCTTGATGTAAGTATTTTAGGAGACCTGAACAAGATGAAACTTGTTTTTACAGAATAAAGAGAATTCGATATAAAAATTACTATTGGATATATTTTATTATGCTGAGAGAAACGAAAGATCTCTCTTTCTTTTAGGATTACAAGATGCTTTGTTAACGTTTAGCATGGCAGACAAAATATAGCATGTATATTATCAATTATTTAGTGATTAATAGATAAAAAAATAAGATATGCCTGAATTGAAGCCAAGTGAAGTTTCCGAAATCTTGAAAATGCAGATTGCAGGAATGAAAACCCAACTTGAATTTAACGAAATAGGAACGGTACTGAATGTAGGTGACGGGGTTGCCCATATTTACGGATTGAACAAAGTACAATCGAACGAATTAATCGAATTTGAAGATGGAACCAAAGGCATTGTGCTAAATCTTGAAGAAGACAATGTTGGAGCGGTTTTATTAGCTTCGAGCGAAAATGTAAAGGAAGGTTATACTGTAAAACGTACGGGCGAAATAGCCTCAATAAAGGTTGGCGAGGGCTTGTTGGGGCGTGTTATCAATGCTTTGGGAGAACCTATTGATGGTAAGGGTGATATCCCCGGTAAGTTATACGAATTACCATTGGAACGGAAAGCGCCGGGTGTGATTTTCCGTCAGCCGGTTAGCGAGCCTTTACAAACTGGTATTAAAGCTATTGATGCTATGATACCTATTGGGCGGGGACAACGCGAATTAATTATCGGCGACCGCCAAACGGGTAAAACCGCTATTGCCCTTGATACCATTATTAACCAGCGTGAATTTTTTAAGGCAGGCAATCCGGTTTATTGTATATATGTAGCTATAGGCCAAAAAGGTTCAACGGTTGCCAATATCGTAAAAACCCTGGAACATTTTGGAGCTATGGAGTATACGGTTGTTGTGACATCTACGGCCTCCGACCCTGCTGCCTTGCAGTATTATTCGGCTTATGCCGGCGCTGCAATCGGCGAGTTTTTTCGGGATACCGGACGCCATGCATTGATTATTTATGACGATTTATCGAAGCAGGCCGTTGCATACCGCGAGGTTTCGCTGGTGTTACGCCGTCCACCGGGACGTGAAGCCTATCCGGGCGATATATTTTACCTGCACTCGCGTTTATTGGAACGCGCGGCTAAAATCATAGCCTACGATGACATTGCAAAACAAATGAACGATCTGCCCGAAGCCTTAAAACCGATGGTGAAAGGTGGCGGATCCTTAACGGCGTTACCGATAATCGAAACGCAGGCGGGGGATGTATCGGCCTATATTCCAACTAATGTAATCTCGATTACCGATGGACAGATATTTTTGGACTCGAACCTGTTTAATTCAGGGAACCGTCCGGCCATCAATGTCGGTATCTCGGTATCGCGTGTAGGAGGTAATGCCCAAATAAAATCGATGAAAAAAGTAGCCGGGACACTGAAACTCGACCAGGCCCAGTTTCGTGAAATGGAAGCATTTGCTAAATTCGGAGCAGATATTGATGCTGCTACTAAACTGGTGCTTGACAAAGGAGTGAAAAATGTTGAAATACTGAAGCAAAGCCAGTATAAACCCATACCCGTTGAAAAACAAATTGCCATTATTTATTGTGGAATTAACGGTTTATTACTGGATGTACCGACAGAACGAATAAAAGAGTTCGAGCAAATGTACTACGAAATACTTGAAACAAAACACCAGAATATTTTAGATAAACTAAAAGCCGGTGTTTTGAATGACGAAATAATCAGTATTTTAAAAGACGAAGCAAAAGCCGTTGCTTTGAAATTCAAAATTGTAAAATTATAATAAATGGTAATCTGTAGCAAGACTTTTTAATTAGATATGCGATATGCATAATGCGATATACAATATATTAATGTGCTAATGCTAATGGTTCAATGTGCTGATCAAAGAATTAGCATATTGGCATATTATCACATTAATCTAATGCTTCACCATTAAAAATCAACAGATTATCTAATAAATAACTATGGCTTCATTAAAAGAGATACGCGGGCGGATTAATTCGGTTACCAACACTCGGAAAATAACCGGCGCCATGAAAATGGTGTCGTCGGCTAAATTACACCGGGCGCAGGATGCTATCATGCGTTTTTACCCGTATTGGAAAAAAATAAGCGGAATTATGGACGTTTATCTGGAAAATAACGGCGGTGAAGATCTCAGTATTTTAACAAAACAACGTAAAGTCGGACGTTTGGCAATTGTGGCATTTTCGTCAAACAGCAGTTTGTGCGGCGTTTTTAATGCAAATGTACAAAAAAAGCTTAGTGAGGTATTAGCCGGATATTCGGCTGTATCTCCCAAAAATATATCGTTATACCTTATCGGTAAAAAAATTTACGAAGAGTTTACAAAAAAAAAGTCGGATTACGCGATAAAAGGCGCTTTTGCCGAGTTGGCCGATAAACCGAATTACGAAGGCATGAATGTTATTACAAATGAATTGCTTAAGCGTTTTTTTGAAAATGATGTCGACCGTATGGAAATTATTTACAATAAATTCAAAAATACGGCAATCCAGAGTATTACGCACGAACCCTTATTGCCAATAACACTGGCCGAAACAACCGGCAAAAAAGAAAATACCAACTATATAATAGAACCCAACCCGCAACAACTGTTGGAGGCGCTAATTCCATCGGTAATCCGCTTGCAAATGTACAGAGTAATGTTGAATTCGTATGCATCGGAGCATGGGGCACGAACAACTGCCATGCAAATAGCCACCGATAATGCCGACGAACTAATTAATAACCTTGTAATACAATACAATAAATTAAGGCAGGATGCTATTACCAAAGAAATCATTGATATAGTAGGAGGCACGGAGGTTTTCAGGTAAAAAATATATCCGCTTATTATCAGCCCCTTCCATTAAATCTATTTTCACCAAACATTTTTTGTATATATACCTGTAAAACTTATTGCAAAAAGGATTTTTTACTTGCGTATATGGGTAATATTATTTACTTTCGAAGATAATCACAAACTTTTGTTATTTACCTGATGTTAAGCAGATTATACGTTTTCTATAATTGAATTTAATTCACACAAAGCTACTATAAGAGTAGTCGTATATATTTTAGCTTTACTGGCAAAATGATTCAAGTACTTTGTATAATTTGATTTTTTCTAATTTGACGAATGTAAAAATCGAGGTAAATAAATGATTGTTTTGCCCTCTGACAGAATGATCCGGAGAACTTACTATAGAAGCATTTTGTTTGATGTTTTTGTGATATTCTTCTAAACTCCACTGTTTTTTGTAGAGACAGGTGAATTGGTCTTTTGACCAAGATAATCATTGGATACCAAGAATCTTGTTCCGATGGAGTTGTTTTTGTTTTTAGAGACTTCTTTAAAATAAAAACGGTGAATTCCATGTCCTTAATACAAATTTTCACAAGTTTGTTTTCAGTTATATCCAATTGGTTAATATTTTGCCTCTAACTCTTATTCAGGGAAGATTTATCGGTTCGCAAGTTTAATTAGTAAATACAACTGAAGTAAGAAAACACTCAATTTCCATGCGCCGATAAACTGCTTGTACAAAAATGTTGCATTGCCTAATTGAATCTGCGATCTAATAAGTATTCAGGCTCAATGTAGAAAGCCCAAATAAACATTTCACATTTTACGACAAACTTTGAAAAATAAACAGATCAACAAATAGATATTTTACACTTCACAATTAACTAATAATTACGATAATAATTTTGTATAAAAGCTGTAAGGTTGTTAAATATCGGTACTGTAAACTCAATAAACATATCTTGCGATGGTGGCGGCATATAAGGTTCGCGCCGACACATTGCCAGCTCTTTAGACGTTAAGGCCCTTTCATCGCCGTTAAAACTACCCCACATATCCGTCCACGTATAAATGCCTGGGAAACGTTGTTGCGACAGTATTTTATTGCTTGCATAATCGACAATAATGGCATTAAGCAACCCATTTGACGATACTTCCCGTTTACGGATTGTGAGTTTAGCCTCAACCGTGCCGTATACATTATGCTCACGTCCCTTGTCGTCCTTATAAATACCTACAATAACACTGTCGCGTTTTACCTCTTTTGTGTCCTTACTTTCGCGCATCTGCCCCACAACAAAATCCAGAAATTCCAACCGGATAATCTGGTCGGGCGTGAGTTTGTTTTGTTCGGCCTCCTGTGGGGAGTAAACTCTTATAAATTTGTTACGGATATTATTTGAAAAATATTCGAATACTTTGTTCTGGAAAAAATCGGCGCTTATTTTATAAGTTCCGGCAACAGGCCGTTGCTCTATAACCACCTTCAATGTTGCCAGCCATCGGGCTTCTTCGGCTTTTTGCACAACGTCTTTATATCCAGCAATTATGTCATTTGTCTGTAAATAAAGCGAATATGCTTCTTTAGCTGCACTACGGGTTTCTTTCCTTAAACTCGATTCGGCTTTCTGGTAAGTTTCTTCGGCTGCCATATTGCAGGCGCTCTCAAGCTGCAAATTGTAATAATCGGGGTTGGGAATAACCCTTAGTGCAGCAGGGCTTTTTGAGATTTCTACAGCAATCCGGTTCATTTGTCCATACAGGTTGTATATCTGCATGTATCTGTTTTTGTTGGATGATGACGATAGCAAGCGCTCTACCTCCCGCCCAATATACGTTATTGCTAGCGGATAGGCTTTGCTTAAAGCATCGATGGCCTTTTCATTATTTGACGACGAACGTAATTTTTCAATGGCCTGTAAACATGCTGTAAAATAATCGCCTTTGTTTAAAGCTTTTTGTCCGGTACTTTTACAAGCTGTAAACACTACAGTTGCAATTAAAACCGTAAAAATACATCTGTATAATTTCATAAATAATAGTTTTTAAACTTTTACTCTACTGATACCTTCTGCTAAATATAAAAATAGGAAATAACTACTTAAATCGGATTAAGTTCGGTTTTTTGTAGTTGAATTTATATAAACAATAATAAAACAGCACAACCGGTTTAACTACGCTGTTTTTAATGCCGATTTATTTATTTTTTGCGTATAATACTGGATTGAGTGACGGGTCGTTATACATCTTCATTTGTTTATATACTTTCATGTATTTACGTCCCGAGACAATATCGTCGAGCAACTGGTCGATAGCTGTTGATAAATCCACCCGTTGCTCAAGCAGTACGTTCAACTTTTTGCGACATTCCTCCTTGTGTTTCTCCGTAGCATCGTTTCGTAATGTTTCTTGCTCCATATGGTATATCTTTAAAGCCAATATTGACAAACGGTCGATTGCCCATGCCGGACTCTCTGTATTAATTGTAGCATTATCAGCCACTTTAACATTCTTATATTTATCTAAGAAATAACTGTCTATCATTTCAACCAAATCTGTACGCTCTTGGTTCGACCTGTCGATTCTCCGTTTGATTAGCAATGCTGTAACATAGTCAATGTTAGGTTCTCGTATTATATCCTCCAAGTGCCATTGTACGGTATCAATCCAATTCTTCAAATATAGAAAATACTCGATTGACGGATGCTGGTAAGGATTATTTATAGGAGCATCAACATTATCGCTAACATGATAAGTATCGACACTCGATCTGAATATTTGATTGCTTAACTGGCTGAACATAGTTATAAGAATTTATTGGTGATTTAATTTTATAAACTACTGGTATATACTAGAATTTATATTCAATAAAAGCTTATTGTATGTTATTATCAGTAATTTACAATATATATTGTTTTGTATTTCGCTTATTTTCAGTAAATTTTGGAAACATTAATTTTAATTTACTAATAATCATCAATTTCAAATCTTATTGAATATAATGTTTACTATATTTTTACCGATAATTAAACTTAAGCTTCGCGTCCCATTAATGCATTGGTAAAACTTAACAGGTTTTTCTTGCGCTCGGGTTTAACATCCACACTTTCAATCTCTTTTATTGCAATACGAAAATAGCTTTTAATTTTATCCTGGGCAAAATCTTTTATCTTCAATTCATCGTAAATTGATTTTACTGCTGCAAACTTTTCCTCGACCGGCATATCATGGACTTTGAGTAAAGCATTAAGTTGCTGTTTTTGTTCATCTTTGGCTAAACGAATAGCTAATACTAGCAAATATGTTTTTTTATTTGCGGCAATATCCCGTCCTCTCATTTTGCCAAATACCTTAGTTTCGCCATAAGTGTCTAGTAAGTCATCCTGAATTTGAAAGGCCCAGCCAATGTTAAGTCCGAATTTATACATACGTTCGCAATCGGCTGCCGGAGCGCCAACTGCCATTGCACCTATGCGTGTTCCTGTCGCCATCAACGAAGCTGTTTTCAACCGAATCATACGTAAATAATCATCCTCAGTAATCACCGGACTATTTTCATAGTTCATATCATACTGCTGTCCTTCGCATACCTCCGAGGCTGTTTTGTTAAAGCATTGTAAAATATCGAGTAAATAAGCCGGATCGCTTCGTGAGATAAGTTTGTAAGCTTCAATCAGCATAGCATCTCCCGATAGGATGGCAACATTCTGATTCCACTTTTTGTGTACGGTAACCTGGTTTCGGCGCATATCCGCTTTATCCATAATATCATCGTGAACAAGGGTAAAACCGTGAAAAACCTCCAAACCAACAGCCGGTAAAATAACTTTATCCGTCATACGGTCCGTAAATAAATTGGCCGACATCAAAGCAAGTACCGGGCGTGTCCGTTTACCGCCTACGGAAAGGCTATACGAAATCGGAGCATAAAGCTCCGATGGCAATTCGGGATATTTAATATTTCCTAATGTTTTCTCAACAATTTCTTTTAATTCTTCCGTAGTATACATATTGTTATTTAATTAATTATTCTAAAACAGTGAAAATAACATTTATGTGAGATAAATATAAAATTATGCTTCAAAAGATTATCTGTTAAAATAAAAAATAGTTTAAGGTCGATTTGGGAGAAAATCAAGATTGGCGAACGGGGGTATGTTTTCGTGTATCATATATAATCTACTTGCATAATAAACATTAACTATAATCTTTCAATAAAACATGCAAATGTATAATTTTTTAAGCATAAGAAAAAATCGAATAAGCAACCATCTGATTGTCCTTTTTTTACATAGTTATCATAATGCTGTGCAAAATCGTTGAGTGAAGTTACTGCCATAGCTGTTGTGTTAAAGCCCTATAATAAGGCTAGTTTCCATTTAAGCAATAATCCGGTTTCGGCAACTTTTACAAACTCATTTTTTTTGAGAACAGCGTACGACGCAGGATTATCATTTCGTGTAAAAGCAATTATCGAAGTTACAGCGGGCTGATCTTTTTTTATCCATTTTATTGTTTCGGCAACGGCCTCCGTCATAAAGCCTTTATTCTGGTAATCGGGATACGTTCCATAGCCAATCTCTATTTCTCCTTTATCGTTCGGTTCGCCCATAAAGCATAAATCGCCAATTACCCGATTCTCCGTTTTCGATAATATTGTCCAAAGCGTATAATATAGGTAGTTATTATCCGGATTAGCTACAGCTGGAATTATCGATTTTTCAATCGCGTCCTTAAAATCGTCAGACATAACTCTACGGACAGGTTCTACACCCAATTCAACTTCTAGGGAACCGTCTAATTTAATGTACTTTAATAACTGATTGTATGTAAGGGGCGTTATAATAAGATGTTCACTTTCTATCATGTAATTAGTTATTTTAGTTTCAATGTATTGATATGCCGATATCACATGGGCAAATCTTGAACCTGACAAAGCTACATAAAAAGGAAATAACTTGCAATTTTCAATCTAAAAAACATGTTTATGCATACGAATAAAGTTTGTATCTTCGCGCGATAGAATATATATATATTTCGAATATGCACGATGTCCACCCTAATAAAAATAAGCAAGAACAATTCGACCGCCGTTACCTGGAAATGGCACGCGTATGGGCCAAAAACTCCTATTGTGCCCGTCGGCAAGTGGGCGCTTTGCTTGTTAAAAATAAGATGATAATTTCTGATGGATATAACGGCACACCCTCTGGTTTCGAGAATGTTTGCGAGGACGAAAACGGTATAACAAAGCCCTATGTGTTACATGCCGAAGCCAATGCCATTACAAAAGTAGCCCGGTCGGGCAATAGCAGCGAGGGTGCAACGATGTACATTACTGCCTCGCCGTGCGTTGAGTGTGCAAAACTTATTATTCAGGCAGGGATTATACGTGTTGTGTATGCCGAAGAATATCATATAAACGATGGAATTGAGTTGCTGAAGAGGGCAGGTATCGAGACGGTATATCTTTCCGACTAAGCTTTTAAAAATTAAATTATGAAAGAAAAACGCCGCGATTTTATTCGCCCTATGCTTACAATAGCAATTGTTTTATTGAGCATTTTTGTGGGGATGAAAATCTCACAGATAAATGCCCCCAAAGGCTTGCAGTTTATAATGCCCAATAACCAGCAAGATAAAATATCACTGATAATTGATTATGTAAAAAAACACTATGTCGATTCCATCGATATGCACAAAATAGAGGAATCCATTATTCCCGATCTGTTAAAAGAACTTGATCCTCACTCTGTTTACATTCCGGCAACCCGGATGCAGGAAACCAACGAGCCGCTCGAGGGTAATTTCGACGGTATCGGGGTATCATTCAATATGCCTAACGACACGGTAATTGTGATAAACGTAGTGCAGGGCGGTCCCTCGGAAAGGGCGGGTGTGCTGGCCGGCGATCGTATTATTACCGTAAACGATTCGCTTATTGCCGGAGTCGATATCGACCAGGACAGCATAGTACATATGCTTCGCGGTAAATCGGGGTCGAAAGTTACTGTCGGCGTAAAACGCGATAACGAGAAAAAATTAGTGTCTATAACCATTACCCGCGGTAAAATACCGCTTAAAAGTATTGATGTGGCTTACATGCTTACTCCGAATATCGGTTACATAAAAATGACAAAATTTGCCCGTACTACCCATAAGGAATTTAAGGAGGTCGTAGCCAATTTACATACCCTGGGCATGAAAAAGATTATTTTGGATTTGCGCCGGAATACAGGGGGCTTGCTCGATCAGGCTTTTGAGATAAGCAACGAATTTTTGCCCAAAGGAAAACTGATTGTGTATACCGAAGGACGGGCGTCGAAACGCAAAGACTTGTACTCGACAGGTTCGGGAGCATGCATTAACGACAGTGTGGTCATTTTAATTGACGAAGGCTCGGCATCGGCCAGTGAAATATTGGCAGGAGCTATCCAGGATAATGACAGGGGGCTGATAATAGGTCGCCGATCGTTTGGTAAAGGGCTGGTACAGGAGCCTATAAGCTTTTCCGATGGTTCGGGTATGCGCCTGACCATTGCACGTTACTATACCCCTACCGGACGGTCGATACAACGGGCTTACAGCAACGATATCGACGAGTACTACCGCGAAATTTATTACCGTATGGAGCACGGGGAACTGCTATCGGCCGATAGCATACATATGGACGATATGCTGAAATATACAACTCCGGGAGGTAAAACCGTATACGGAGGCGGAGGCATTATGCCCGACATTTTTGTACCTTACGATACTACAGGCGTTAACTTGTATTTTATATCGGTTTCGCGCAAAAACCTGGTGTATAAATACGCTATTGCATTCTCCGACGAACATCGCAAAGAGCTACACGAAATAAAGGATTTGCCCTCGTTACGGGCTTTCTTTAAAGATAAAAATTTAGTTGAGCGTTTTGTCAATTACGCATCCAAAAATGGGGTAAGGCCTATACAAAGCGAAATTGATGAATGTGCGCCGATTATCGAAGTTCATTTGCGAGCGTACATCGGCCGCAGTACCCCGCTTGATGACGAAGGATTTTATTCCGAGCTTAACACTATCGATACAACCGTGGAAAAGGCTGTGCAAGAACTGGATAAAATGAATTGATATAATAATCAAATAAGATAAGCTTTTCATAATATACCGGTTATTAAGATTAGAAAAACTATTGTTCTTATCTTACATATAATAAGGCTATTATAATAGTTTTCCCGTTTACGTATTAAATTTATAAGCTGCAATGAAAGCGCCGGTAAAATTCATGTCGGCTAACTAATTCATCGGCACATATAAAACAATCTGTATTTTCATATACAATCGGCCCGCATTTAACACATAGCCATTCGCATAATAACAAGGTTTTGGTTTTGCGCTTGCATCAATTGAAAAACATAAACAAGCCAATGCTGTGAATACTGATTATTACTATTCCTCTAATTCAATCGGGTTGTATTTTCGTATAAACGCCGTTTGTGTTTGAGCGGGGTTTGACGGGAAAAAATGCATAGTTCCATCTAATTTATCCTTTAGCGAACTGGCAGGGTCCTCGAAAAAAGCTTTATCCTGTTTAACGAACTCTTTTTTCGATATTTTCCGGTATTCCTTTTCCGTATCCTTTTTTATAACGCTTTTTTGCTGCAAGCGTTGCAAGCCTGTACACTCAAAAATATAATGTTCATCCTTATCTT
>JAISFN010000102.1 GCA_031263585.1 Prevotellaceae bacterium
GGTTACTTCGTGCTATGCAAGCTCACCGCAGATAATCCGTGTAAAATATAATTTCATGAGTTTGTCCTGCAATTGTGATGAATTAGCTTTGAAAATTGCAACAATTGAACTATCTTTGAACGCTTAATGTTCTTTCGGAAGCTATTAATAGAATTTTGTTAGAAATTGTAAGTAAACTAGTGTTATTATTGAATATCTGATAGCAAGATTTATAAGATGCAGGATTTTTCCGCTCATATCATGGATATCGCTCAAAATTCTGTCCGGGCTAACGCTAGCAGGATCGAAATTGAAGTAAACGACTTTTTGTTACAAGATTCTTACAGTATAACTGTTCGTGATAACGGATGCGGAATGGATGCCGAAACCTTGGCTAAGGTAAGCGATCCCTTTTTTACTAGTCGTACAGTACGTAAAGTAGGTTTGGGGATTCCGTTACTTAAACAAAATGCCGAGGCAACAGGCGGGTATGTTACCATTTGGTCGGAGCCGAAAGTGGGAACAACAATCCGAGCAGTTTTTTCACATACACATATCGATCGTCCCCCCGTTGGAGATATTCCGGGAGTCATTGTGCTGTTAGCGGCAGCTAATCCCAATATTGAAATTATATACAAGCATAAAACCGATAGCGGAGAATATATATTTAACTCGATCGAAGTGAAAAAATTTTTAGACGGGGTTCCGTTAAACGACCCTGAAATTGTTCAGGCACTCCGGCAAATGATTGAAGAAAATTTAAACGAAATAAAAAACGAAAATCAATAAACCAATTAATCATTCAATTATGGAGAAAATCAAATCAATCGCCGATCTGAAAAAAATAAAAGAAAAGGTGCAAGCGAAGATCGATTTACGCGAGAAGAGTGAACAAGCTGAGAATCTGATTCAAATTAAGGTGGCTATGGCTACCTGCGGAATTGCGTCGGGCAGTAAGGAAACTATGGATTATTTTATCGATAATCTCGAAAAAAGCGGGATTCAGGCGGTAGTAACCCAAACGGGTTGCATGGGCTACTGTTATGCCGAACCCACCGTAGAAATCACTAAACCGGGTAAGGACCCTATTGTTTTTGGGCAGGTAAACCAACAAAAAGCTGAGGAAATTATCCAGAAATATCTGAAAAACGATGAGCTCGTTGAGGGGATTATACCTGTAAATTACAATACTATTAACGATTAATGCCGTTAACCGGTGTATTATAGTTATACACAATTTAGTAAAACAATAGCAAAAGAAATAACTAAAAAACAAAAACCTGATTTCTATGAGTTACAAGATGCATATACTCGTTTGTGGTGGAACAGGATGCCAGGCGTCAAACAGTCAAGGTATTATCGCAAATCTGAAAGAGGAACTAACAAACAAGAATCTGGAGAATGAGGTTCAGGTAATTGCTACGGGCTGTTTTGGCTTTTGTGAGCAAGGGCCTATTGTGAAAATCATGCCGGATAATACGTTTTATACGCAGGTAAAACCTGGTGATAGCGAAGAAATTGTAAACGAGCATATTATAAAAGGACGTAAAGTAAATCGCCTGCTTTACAGGGATCCCGAAAATAAGGAACGCGTGAGCGATTCGAAACATATGGACTTTTACAAAAAACAATTACGCATTGCCCTGCGTAACTGTGGTCTTATCGATCCCGAAAATATCGAGGAATATATTGCTCGAGACGGTTATGCCGCCTTGGCAAAATGCGTGAGCGAAATGACTCCCGAAGAAGTGATTAACGAGGTTAAGTTCTCGGGTTTGCGTGGACGCGGTGGCGGTGGATTCCCTACCGGCCTGAAATGGGAACTTACCCGGAAATATAAAGCCGACCAGAAGTTTGTAGTGTGTAATGCCGACGAGGGAGATCCTGGTGCATTTATGGATCGCTCAATTATGGAAGGCGACCCTCACTCGGTAATCGAGGCTATGGCTATATGCGGCTACAGTATTGGCGCCGATAAAGGCTTGATTTACATACGTGCCGAATATCCATTGGCTATTCAACGCTTGCAAACAGCTATCAAGCAAGCCGAAGAATATGGCTTACTCGGTAAAAATATATTAGGTAGTGGTTTCAATTTTACCCTCGAATTCCGTTACGGGGCAGGTGCATTTGTTTGCGGCGAGGAAACAGCCTTAATCCACTCGATGGAAGGTCATCGCGGCGAGCCTACTACAAAACCCCCTTTCCCTGCCGAATCGGGTTATCTTAACCTCCCTACTAATGTAAACAATGTTGAAACCTATGCCAACATTCCGGTAATTATGAATAAAGGGGCTAACTGGTTTAACAAAATAGGTACTGAAAAGTCGAAAGGTACTAAAGTATTTGCACTTGCCGGAAAAATAAATAATGTCGGGCTGATTGAAGTGCCTATGGGTACTACGCTTAAGGAAGTGATTTATGAAATTGGCGGCGGTATTAAAAACGGTAAAAAATTTAAAGCGGTACAAACCGGCGGTCCGTCGGGTGGATGCCTAACTGAAAAGCATTTAAATGTGCCGATTGACTACGATAACCTGTTGGCATCGGGTTCGATGATGGGGTCGGGCGGTATGATTGTTATGGATGAAGACGATTGTATGGTGGCCGTGGCTAAATTCTATCTCGATTTTACCGTTGAAGAATCATGTGGAAAATGTACCCCCTGCCGTGTAGGGAATAAACGCCTTTATGAAACCTTAGATTTAATTACAAACGGTAAGGCTACTATGGATGACCTTAACCGCTTGAAAAACCTGGGGCAAGTGATAAAGGATACCGCTCTTTGCGGATTGGGGCAAACTTCTCCAAACCCGATACTTTCTACAATAGATAATTTTTATGATGAATATACTGCGCATATTCGCGATCATAAATGCCCTGCCGGAAAGTGTAAGGCGTTACTTAATTATGTAATTGATCCTCAGTTGTGTATTGGCTGTACGCTTTGTGTACGCAACTGCTTGTCGAATGCAATTACCGGAATACGTAAGGAGCCGCATACTATTGACCCCGAAAAATGTATCAAATGCGGTGTATGTCTCACTAAATGTAAATTTAACGCCATCTCCATTCAATAAAAACATGATAAAAAGAAGAACCCATTATGGAACAAAAAGTAAAAATACAAATAGATAACCACATGGTGGAAGTGCCTAAGGGTACAACAATTCTTAAAGCAGCCCAGGAGATCGGCATCCACATACCTACTCTCTGCTATATGAATCTTGAGGATATGTGCATTACTAACCTGCCGGCATCATGCCGTATGTGTGTAGTTGAAGTGGAAGGACGGCGGAATCTTGCACCTGCTTGCGCTACGCCATGCGACAACGGAATGAGAGTAAAAACATCCTCATTACGCGTATTAAATGCGCGGAAATATGTATTGGAACTGATTCTTTCCGATCACCCGACCGATTGCCTGATTTGCGCGAAATCGGGTAATTGCGACCTTCAAAATCTGGCAAAAAGATTAAAAATACGCGAAGTTCTGTTTAAAGGCGAGCAATCGAACTATATCTTGGAAACTTCACCATCAATTATCCGCGATATGGATAAATGCATTTACTGCCGCCGTTGCGAAATGATGTGTAATGATGTACAGACAGTTGGTGCATTAGCCGCTGTTAACCGTGGTTTCAGTTCGATTATTGCTCCGGCTTTTAATCAAGCCTTATCCGAATCGGAATGTACGTATTGCGGTCAATGTGTGGCAGTTTGTCCTGTAGGTGCACTAACCGAAAACGATCATACCAACCGTTTATTGGAAGACCTGGCCGATCCGACTAAAACAGTTATCGTACAAACGGCGCCTGCTGTAAGGGCTGCTTTGGGCGAAGAGTTCGGCTTAAAACCCGGAACTTCGGTAACGGGTAAAATGGTTGCGGCATTACGCGAATTGGGTTTTGATAAGGTATTCGATACCGATTTTGCTGCCGACCTGACTATTATGGAAGAAGGTACGGAATTATTAGGCCGTTTAACTAAATTCATGGAAGGAGATAAAAATGTAAGTATGCCAATTCTGACATCTTGCTGCCCTGCATGGGTAAACTTTTTTGAATATTATTTTCCAGATATGCTTGATATTCCTTCAACTGCCCGTTCCCCGCAACAAATGTTCGGTTCTATTGCCAAAAGCTGGTGGGCTGAGAAAATGGGTATCAAACGTGAAGATTTAGTGGTAGTTTCGATTATGCCTTGCTTGGCGAAAAAATACGAATGTTCGCGTGATGAATTTAAAGTTAACGGAGACCCCGATGTAAATTATTCGTTATCTACAAGGGAGTTAGTCAGCCTCATTAAACGTGCAAACATCGACTTTAACCGTTTACCTGATGAAGATTTTGATAACCCTATGGGTGAATCAACCGGAGCCGGAGTTATTTTCGGAACCTCGGGCGGAGTAATGGAAGCAGCTTTGCGTACAGCATACGAACTATATACAGGCAATGTACTGGAAAATGTTAATTTCGAGAATGTTCGTGGCTTGCAAGGCATTAAAAAAGCAACTGTAAACTTGAACAGTTTCGAGCTGAAAATAGGTATTGCCCATGGTTTAGGTAATGCACGTAAGCTGTTAAACGAAATTAGAGAAGGTAAATCGGAGTTCCATGCTATTGAAATTATGGCATGTCCCGGCGGATGTATTGGCGGTGGCGGGCAACCCTTGCATCATGGCAATTCGGAGCTACTGAAGGCCCGTAGCCAATCTCTATACCATGAGGATGCCAGTAAGCCTTTGCGGAAATCGCATCAAAATCCTTTTATAATTAAACTATATGAGGAGTATCTGGGTAGGCCCATGAGTGACAAGGCCCATCATTTGCTTCATACATGTTACTTCTGTAAAAACAGTGAAATTCAGGAACAATAAATTGATGTATTTATGATTACTACAGATATAAAATTATCAAAATGCCAGATCGATGAAATTGTGAAGATTTGTGCAAGCTTTAATAACCAGTCCGGAGAATTAATCAACATTCTTCATAAAACTCAGGGGCATTTCGGTTATTTGCCTAAAGAGGTTCAAGAGGTAATTGCCCGTCAATTAGATATTCCTGTGTCGAAAGTGTACGGAGTTGTTACGTTCTATAGTTTTTTCACTATGAAACCTAAAGGCAAACACCCGATTTCGGTATGCATGGGAACAGCCTGTTACGTCCGTGGAGCCGAGGATGTAGTTGAGGAATTGAAAAAACAATTGAATATAAAAGTTGGCGAAGCAACCCCCGATGGTAAATTCTCATTAGATACGTTGCGGTGTGTAGGCGCCTGCGGACTGGCGCCTGTAATGACAATTGGAGAAAAGGTATATGGGCACGTTGATGCATCGAAGGTTAAAGAGATGTTAGATACATTTGAGTAAATCTTTTTGCTTAGCCTCATAGTTAATAAGAATGAGGAGGTGTTCAAATAGTTTTGGATGTTCTTTTTTAATTGGACACTATTCAAAATTTTGTGTATATAAAAACTACAGGATCCGGGTTATACCTGGATTCTGTTTTTAAAAATAGTCAAAAACTGGTTAAAAATCATTCCCCAGTTCCAGATGGACTGATACCATTTTTCCAATTTCATTAATAGCCATATAAACAGACTTTTTCAAGGCATCATCATTGGGGGAAGAGAGTTTGTTTTTGTTGTATTTCCCGATTTTCCATTGAGATTTTCAATCAAATTAGTGGTGTAGATAATCTTTCTGATTTCCACAGGAAAGTCAAAAAATGAGGCCAATTTTTCCCAATTATTTCTTTAGGAGAGGATAGCATAAGGGTATTTAGCGTCCCGCTTTTGTTCAAAAAGCTCAAGTTCCATCTTGGCTGTCTCCCTGGCGGGCGCATTATAGATATTTTTCAAATCCGCAGAAAACTCCTTTTTCTCTTTCCAGACCACATAGCGGCTCACCTGCAAAACCCTGTGTTTAGGCATAAAGCTTTGATAGCCGGAAAAGAAAAAAAGGAATATCAAGAACTCCCCTGAGTTCTGCCCTGAACGATTTGATTTTTGAGTTGAAA
>JAISFN010000108.1 GCA_031263585.1 Prevotellaceae bacterium
TTTCAACTCAAAAATCAAATCGTTCAGGGCAGAACTCAGGGGAGTTCTTGATATTCCTTTTTTTCTTTTCCGGCTATCAAAGCTTTATGCCTAAACACAGGGTTTTGCAGGTGAGCCGAAAAGTTGCTTTGCCGTTATCCTTTTTAACTTCATTACAAGCTATGAAACAGAATATTTCGGCATACTTGGAATCAAAAAATGAACAGGATCCCTCTAATTCCCTATCTCAAGAAAATTCATGATCTGCAACCCAAAGGCAAATGCTCTTCAATGACTCTCCTATTGCGTTCGTTATTATATTTCGACGATATTTTATTCCTATAGAATATATCGTATAACAATAGGCTATTATTATGTCGTTTATAGATATCTTCATCTTCCATTCCTTCAAAACTAATAGCTTTAGCTTATAATTGTTACATATTGTTTTTCGCATTCAGCCATTTATGGAAATCTTTGCTCTGTTTGCGTTGAAACAGAGCAATTAATGAAGGGAAAGCCCGCAATACGGGATATGCATACCTGAAAAGTTTTGACGGATACACTTTCCGTTTGCCCATTTTAATAGCCTTTATAATTGAATTTGTTACAGCATCCACGCTTTGGGTAGGGAAGGGAATAGGCGTATTATCTGCCGAACGTTTGAAAAAGTTAGTACGGGCGGCTATGGGATATACAATACTGAATTTCAAATTTTTATCGCATTCGTATTTGTAAGCTTCGGCAAAACCGTTTAAAGCGAACTTGCTTGATGTGTAAAGCGTAAAACCCGGCAAAGCTATCAAGCCGCCTGCCGAGGCTAGCAAAACAAATGACACAGGATGTCGCCGTTTTTGCATCGCTATTTTTTGCAATGAATAAAGCGGCGAAATAACATTCAGGTCGAATATATTTTGTATATGCTGCCAATCGGCGGTATCCATCTTTTCATAATAAGCAAAACCGGCATTGGCAATAAAAATATCTATTAATCCGAATTTTTCAGTCACAAAATCAAAAAGCCTGTCGATTTCTTCTTTTTTCGATAAATCGCAGGCAAAGGAGCTTACTTTACCCTCATATCCGGGTATGTCGGCAACATTGCGGGCAACTGCAATAATTTTTGTTCCGGGGTAATTTACCAGTTTGTCAAGCAAATTTCGCCCAAAACCCGATGAAGCCCCTGTCAGTACTATAGTTTTAGCTGTTATATCCATTTCGTCTGTTTATTAGTTATTTGTACAAAATAGCGAATATGTAAGCAATTGATAATGATTATGCCGATAGAATCCTAAAAGAATTATTACCTTTGTAAGGTAAAACAAACTTGATTTAATTAACAAATATATTCATAATATAGTTAATCGCATGAAAACAAAGAATTTTATTGCAATAAGCCTATCCGTTTTGACAATATTGTTCACAGTTTTATCCTGCATTAAAGATGAAGCGCTGAACAGAGAAGCCGACATCATATCGTTTTCGCTCCCCGATGATATTACGCTCGGGGTCATTGTGAGAGAAGCTGAAAATATAATTAGAGTTACGGTACGGAAAGGCGCCGATGTTACCAAGCTGGCTCCTGTTATCGAGTTGTCGGAAGGAGCTACGGTTTCTCCGGCATCGGGTGTTCCGCACAATTTTACAAACAATGTAACATATACGGTTACATCGGAGGATGGTAATTGGTCGAGGCAATATACCGTTGAAGTTACCGACAATATAACGCTCCATTTCACGTTCGAAGACTGGACATACAGCGGGAATAAATATTACAAGCTGGCCGATGATACATGGGACTCGGGAAACGGCGGAATCGCCCTGATAAACCCCAGCGTTTACCCTACTCGCCCTACCGAAGACAGTTATGAGGGCAAATATGCGGCAATGCTTGAAACCCAGAAGGGTGCGTATATCGAATTTATAAGCAAAAACATTCCTATCTTTTCAGGATCGCTTTTCAGGGGAAAATTCAATATAGGAAATGCGTTGATAGATCCGCTTACAGCGCCTCAATTCGGGCAGCCGCATCCTGTTGAAGGGGGTAAACCTGTTGCACTGACCGGATTTTACAAATACAAACTTGGTAGCCCGTTTATCGGGAGTGATGGTAAAGAGATTCAGGGACGTTCAGACTCGTGTACCATACGAGCCGTGTTGTTTAAAGTAACTAAAGGACAAGGTAAAAACGAATATCTGACGGCAAAAGATGTGATGATGTCCGATAAAATTGTAGGGTGGGCCGATATGGAAGATTGCTCGCAGCAATTAGAGTATACGGAGTTTATAATTCCTTTTGTTTACCGCGATGTAATAGACTATGATAAGTACGATTATAAACTTGCCGTAATTTTTGCATCGAGCAAAAACGGCGATAATTACGAAGGAGCCGTAGGCAGCACGTTGATTATTGATGATGTGAGGATTGTTTGCGACCCGTTTGACGATTGATTGAATACGAAAGTTTATTCCGCTCAAACACAGGTTATTCTCAATTAAAAATATAAGTAACGTAAACATGAAAAAGATAATCGCATTATTGCTGATAATACTAGCCGCACAAGCAGTATACGGGCAATCTGGAGAAAATACGGCGAAAGAAAAAACCTATACGCTGGAGCATAAAATTGTAGCTGGTTTTAATTTCGGAGCGACGGCCCCCATGCCCATACCGGAGGAAGTACGTAAAGTCGAGGCATGGTGGCCTCAATTCGGCGCCCAACTCGGGTATAATATTTTGATGCGGGGAACTGGCAATTGGGGCATAGGCAGTGGCATTATGCTCGATTATAAGGGGATGGGAGTTCGCGATAAGGTAAAATACATGCATACCATAGTCGATATTAATACTGATGATAATCAAGGTAAATTCGAGGGTTATTTTACCGGAAGGAATCAAACGATTGTTAAAAACTCATATGTTACTATTCCGGTTTATCTTACTTACTATTTAAAAGAAAAATGGCGATTCCGTTTAGGCGGATATGCATCATACTTATTCAGTTCCGAGTTTTCGGGCAAAGTTTGGGACGGGTACATCCGTGTTGACGATTACACCGGCGAGAAAATTCTTATTCCTGAATACCAGCCGGCTTTTTTTAATTTTGGAGATAAATTACGGAGTTTTGATTTCGGTGTTATCGGCGGATCCGAGTATAAGTTGAATTACCGGTTCGGTATTTTTACAAACATCAGTTACGGCATAACGTCCATATTTCAATCGTCGTTTAAAGGGGTAGGTTTTAAAATGCATAACTTGTATGCAACAATCGGCATGACGTATACCTTGTAAAAGCTGGTTAATCACACAAATTGCAAATAAATACATTGTTAAGCAAGCAGTAAAAATAATTAAAACTAAAAGCTTGTTTAAATTTTATAGCTGAAAAATATTATTGGCCGTGAAAGTTCTTAGTAATTATTGTTTTATCTGTACTTTTACCTTCGGTGAGCTCGCAAAGCTCGGTTGCCTTGATGCAAAAGAATAGAAGAAGAAAAAGAAAAGCTAAAGGCTATTCGGTTGCTATAAAATATTTATTGAGCTAAATTTAAACAGGCTCTAAAAAAGGAGAATATTATGCTTGCACGATCGGTTGCTTTAAGCATTAATGCCGATACCAAACTATCGGATTTAATTGATTATGACTGCCATTTATTGTTGGTTCTCAATCGTTTCAACATTCCTTTAGGTTTTGGTGATAAAACCGTTCATGAAGTTTGTACCGCAAACCATGTCGATATGGACTGTTTTATCAGTATAGCCCAATACCTTACTAATCCGGATATTGTGGATACGGCAACGTTTGCCCGCCTGAATCCGGTATCTATATTAACGTATTTACGCAATTCGCATGATTATTTTTTAAAGAGGCGTTTACCCGACCTCCGTGAAAAATTGGAAGATATTTTAAAAAATGCCGAAGAAAACCATAAAGTGAGTATTCTAAAATTTTTTAACGACTATTCGGACGAAGTGCATGAACACATGGCCTATGAAAATAATACGGTTTTTCCGTATATCGAGAAATTGTTGAAGGGTAAGCGAAGCGACGGTTTTTCGATAAACGAGTTTGTATCGAACCATAGCGATATCGATGAAAAGATAACGGATTTAAAACACTTGATTGTCAAATATGTTGCGTTGCCCGGCGATGAATATAAAATCACCAATTTTTTATTCGACCTGTTTTTAAGCGAGGAGGATTTGTATACGCATTGTTTTATCGAAAATAAGGCATTGGTGCCTATTATGCGTAAAATTGAGAAACAATTGAATAAGGCTTAACAATATGCAAACAAACAGACAACGTATTGTTATTGCCGAAAGTTCGCAAATGTTGCGAAAAGGGCTGGTACAGTCGATTAACCAACTGCCCTATGTCGATAAAGTAGTGGAATTGGACGATAAACAGCCTATCCCCGAGCAACTTGCCGATTACCGCCCAACGATAGTTATTATTAACCCTTTGCTGGCAGGTACCGGAATAACCGCCGGCCTCCGCGAATTTCTGAACCTTGACAATAGCGTGCATCTGGTGGCTCTGGTTTACACGTTGTTCGACCAACAGTATTTGCAACTGTACGATGCGGTGATTACAATAAATGATACCCAAGCGGATATTGCCAATAAACTGAAAAGTTTAAGCAATATCAAAAAAATAGATACTACCGAAAACGAGGAACTTAGCGACAGGGAAAAAGAAATATTGGTTACCTTGGTAAAAGGATTGAGCAACAAAGAAATTGCCGACTACCACAATATATCGATACATACGGTTATTACCCACAGGCGTAACATAACCCGTAAGCTGAACATACACAGCCCATCAGGGCTTACGGTGTATGCCATTGTCAACAACTTGGTGGATTTGAACGATATCAAGCTATAAAAAAGGATTGCTCCGTTACGACCCGGAACAATCCTTCCGCTCATTGTCAAACTATGGCATCATTATTCGACAAATTAAACAATAGTTCTCGGGCAACAAGTACCGAAAGGTTTTAGAACAAGTATAGTAAACTCAATCAAAAATATACCAACAATATAAATAATTCGTATCAATTCAATTATAAAAGGCGATACTTGCTACCTGATAACTATATTTTAGTAAAACACAAAACGGCAGGCGCCTACGCCGGCCGTAAATTCCTTCGATACCGTACCCGATTCGTTAAACAGCATTACCTTGCTGTTAGCTGTAAAGCCGTATACTTCGGCCGTGTAAAACAATCCGGATTGGGGATTAACATCTAACCCATAAAAATATTCACCCTCGAAAACTGGATTTTCGCTTATCGTTTTAGTAGTTACCTCAATGGTATATACACTTGACGTTTCTTGAGCCCAATTTTCATCATTGGTGTAGGAATAGAAATAAACTTTAGTTTTATCTTTATTCAGGCAAAAATGGCTGCCCATAAAACCTTCCACAAGTATTTCTTTTTCTACGGTAAGCGTGCTTAAGTCGGCAACAATAATTCCTTGAGGACTTTCGATATAATTTATTACGGAGTACCACATTTTATTGTTTTTATCAATACGCATTTGTTTGGCGCTGCCGTACATTGTTTTATTGTTTATGCTGCCTGTTTTAGTATCGCTGCTTGTATCGTAAACTTCAATACCTCCGCTAACGGCAACATACAGTTTATTCCCCACTAATAATACGCCTTCGGCCTCATCTCCGCATTTAATTTTTTTAACTATTTCTTTGGTGTTTAGGTCGATTTTTAAAAGGTAGGAATTAGGATATGTATAATTTTCATATTTGCCCCAGCAACTTACATAAGCATACTTATCGTTCATAACAGCATAGCGGGGGGTTACAACGTCATCGCCTTTAATAGGGTCGACATAAATTTTAGCCGACCGTACATCAATTATTTCGATTTTATCCGAATTATTGCACATTACCAAAGCGATGGTATCGTGTACCGCTACCGATTCGACAATTGATCCCAGATAACGGTCGTTAGCTTTTTGGAAAGCATTTACAACCACCTTGTTATCGCTTTCGCGGTAATAAGCGATAGTTCCGTTTGCCTCCGTATAATTTCCCTGATTTACAACAATGCAGGTGTAATCGTAATACGGTGGTTTTTCGGGTTCGGGAGGATTTGGAATAGGGTCGTCATCGCTACACGATGCAAAAGCAAATAGCGATACTATTAGAATTAATCCCCAGTAATTTAGTTTACTTCTTTTCATAAAATCATTTATTTTGATATGTATATATTATAAAAATTTTATATTTATAACTCTAAGCCTACTGTGTTTTTTAATTTATATTGATACATGTGATCATAACCTGGACTAACTCTAGCACTTCTGAGAGTGATTCGGGCAAGTTGAGGGCTTCCTATAAAAATATTCGTAGGAATATCCACCCTATTTGTCCATTTTTTCATTGTCACATTATACGAATATGTTGCCCCACGATCGGCTGATGAAACAACCATAAATTCAATATCAACATCAGATTCTACATTACCATTATCTGTTTGAAGTATAAAATGAAAATAATTGCCTTTGACATTTTTGATTATCTTTATATTATTGGTTATTGAAGGAATTCCATAAATCTGTACTGTATATCTATCGTGCCCTAAGATTTCATTTCCTCGTAGTGCTACAGCACTAATCGTATATGTTCCTGGTACATCAAATATAACATTCACTTCGCTGATAAGTTGAGATGATTGGGACCCCCCTTTAGGAGTAGTAATTCCCCAGTATAAAACTCCTCTTTCGGTAGGATCAGTTGGTGTAATTATTCTTCTAAATGTTGCTTTTTCTCCTAAAGCTATTTTCCCTCCGACATGTACTATTTCAATATTCACAGCAAATGCAATTTTTGCTAATAGAATGGTAGCAAGTAAAAGAATTGTTTTTTTCATAATTCAAAATGTTTAAAAATTATTATTTATAAGTAAATCTATAAAATATACCTCAGGCTAATGTTCCAGTTCCGTTTGGTCATGGCAAAAAACATTACGCTTTGGTATGTTTTGTTAAACAGGTTATTAATGCGTCCGGATAAGCTTAACGTATGCTTTCCATCGGCAATACTGAAATTATACCCTCCCGATACATTGGCCAGTGTATAGGCGTCGATAACAATGTTCCGGTCGGTTGAATATGTTTTGCCCGTGTAACCGAAACCGAGTTGGGCAAAGGTTTTTTTATAAGCGGCATCGGCCGAGATATTCCACCGGTGCTGCGGTAATAAGGGCAGTTGTGCGCCTACATTCGGGTCGGTTGCGCTGACGCCTTTTATAATTTTGGAACTTACATAGGCATAATTACCGCTGATGCTCAAGTTTGTTTTACCGATTGCGCCCGATAATTTTGCGCTCGCCTCAACGCCTTTAGCCTCTACTTTGTTTACGTTCATCGGTTTCCATATTATGCCCCGTGGATACCAGCGTATCCAGTTATCAATTCTATTTTGCGAAACGGTAAATTGGGTTTGCAAAACAAATAAGGGTGTTTGCAGCGTATAATCGGCTCCACCTTCTATATTTACCCCTGTTTCAGGTTTTAAATCGCTGTTTTTATTATCGTTCCAATACCTGTCGTTAAGCGTAGGGGCGCGGAAACTTTTTGAAACCGTAGAGCGCAGCTTAAGCTGGTGGGTTGCACCATCTAACAGTTTATAGGACGCTCCCGCCGAGGGTGTGAATGGGGGATTTAACTCGCTTACAAAGCTTTGGCGCAGGTTTAAACTGGCGTCCCAACGCTGTGTAATGTTATAAAGCAATAAAGCGTAAACATCGCCCCGCCACTCGCTAACGCCGCTTTGGTAAGCATGCACGTCGGGAACAATATATTCGGCATACCCGCCGATTTTAACGGTTAGTGCCCTAAACAAATACTTTTCGGCTTCCATTCTTCCGGCGTACCGGTTAGTCGCAATAACGTCTTTTTGGAACAATTGCCTGTCGTATAAATAAGCTGCCGATGCGCTTAGTTGCGCCCAGTCAGCCCTGTGGTTAAAACTCAGCAAAGCAATAAAATTCCGGTCGTGGATGGTATCATAACTGCCTCGGTTGTTATTGGCTTGAGCCATGGGTTGTATTTCGCGGTAAAAGCTCATATACCACACTTTTGCCGATAATGTGCTTTGTTGCGACGGGCGGTAATAAATCTCTTGCAAAATACCGAATTTATGATAGGATGCGTTATGCTGTTTCTCGTGCTTGCGGTCCTCCGGATTGTAGAACCCGAAATTGTTTTTATTGTAGTTGTATAGCGCAGCAGTTTTTGTTGACCATTTACGTTTGTTTACCAAAAACTTACCGCCTGTAAACGTATGGGTAAAACTCCCGACGGTTTGCTGGATATCGGTAGAGATACCCTCGGTTTTTTGCGGTTCGGTTTTAAGGCTGATAGTTCCGCCAATTGCCCCGTTACCGTATAAAGCTCCTTCGCCTCCGGGGTAAACACTCACTTCATCAAAGAAAAAAGTAGGTAGATGGCTGAAATCGGTTTGCCCCATAGTTAGCGAGTTAATGGTTAACCCGTTCCATGTTACCGTTGTATGCGATGACGATGTACCGCGCAACGATGCCGTAGCCATCATTCCGTTACCGTTTTCGCGGATGTATACAGGGGTATACTGCGATATATAGTCGGTTAATGAGGTATGGCGTAAAACGGCAAGGTTTACACTGTCGGCACGGTATACCGTGCCCCCGATACTGTACCGTTGCATATCCGATACACCAACCCTGCGGATGGCGCTAACTTCGGCTTTATTGAGCTGGTATAAAGATGTATCGGTTTGGGCATGGGTTTGAATCATACCGCCCCAAACAGCTACCTGCAACAAAATCAAATGAAAAAGTAAACGCTTCTTCATCTCAACTTTATCTCCCGAAAGTTAGATTATTACTTTTGTAAATTTATGCAGCAGGTTTTCTGACTTTTCTTTTACGTTTCGTTTGCCTTCCCATTTTGCGGGCAAAACAGTGGCGTGGAACTACAACCTTATGATTAGGAAAGAATTACAGCAGCGGGTACTGTTCCTGATTTACACAAGATTCCCTTATCTGCATTATTATGCAAAGATAGAAATAAAAAATCGGAACTTCAAAATATTTTGAAATGTATTGTGTTAAACTGTTTATAATTAGTGTAGTTGTAGGAATAAGACTTGTTTGAAAAACTTAATCTTCAATTATAAAAATTTCTTCGTTATCGCGTCTCATATAAAATTTTTCACGGGCATATTTTTCAAGACTATCATTATTCGATCGTAATAAATTCAGTTGATTGTCAACCCTCATAATTTCTTGCTCATAATGAGCCTTATCACGCTCAATCCGATTATTTTTAATGTATTCGCCAACCCAGTTTTTAACGTTGGTTTTATCAAAAAATAATATCCAGACAATAAATATGGCTATGGTAATAACGTATTTATTTTTTAATGATTGATAATTAAGCTGTTTCATATAATTGATAGAATAGGGCTGTATTAAAAATATGACCAAAAGATAGCTTTAATTTATTTAAATAAGGCATACCCGAAAGATTCGGTTACAAAGTTATTTATTTTTTCAATCTTTCGAATTTATCCTGAGAGAAAATATTATGCAATAATTATCTTAATCATAATTAGTATATTATCATTTATAAAGAATTTATATTTTAAGATAACAATTTAAGAGCCTGTTTAAATTTTATTCAATGAAATTTTATGGCAGTTAAATAGCCTTTAGTTTTTCTTTTCTTCTGTACTTTTACCTTCGGTGAGCTCGCATAGTTCGGTTGTCTTGATGCAAAAGTACGGATAAAATAATAATTACTAAGAATTTTTACTTTCAATAGCATTTTCAACTATAAAATTTAAACAAGATCTAAGTATTTTGAAATATTTTATGGAATATTTTTGAAATTACATCTTTACAACAAAAACATATTTTAAAAGTATATAATTTTTTGTTAGCTTTTATAATTTTATGTACATTTGAAAAAGATATTAATCATTTTACATAAAAATCCTTTAATGCAATGATTTACAAAAGATTATTAAATATTGTTATTATCGGCTTATTGGCGAGCCTTACAATTACCTTGCAATCATGCAAAACCAAACCGAAGGAATCGGGCTTTAATCCGCACGTTGTAGGTTTTACATCGGGTAATATATCCATTAAATCCCATATTAAAGTGCGTTTGTCCGAAAACATACCCGATGCAGCTTTGAATGTGGCTTTGGAGAAAAAACCATTTAAATTCAGCCCGAATATTAAAGGTGAAGCCTATCTGGTTGATGAACAAACGGTAGAGTTTCGTCCGACCGAAATGTTAACTCCGGGTACCGAATATGCCGTTACATTTAATCTTGTTGATGTATTGCCCAAAGTTGAAAGTGAGTTTAAAGTATTCGATTTCTCGTTTTCAACTATTCAGTCGGCTTTTTATTATAGTATAGGCGGCTTGGGGATGTACAGCCAGGAGCAATCCGATTTGTATTATTTATCGGGGATGATAAATACATCGGACTTTGTAGCGAATGAAAAGGTTGAAAAAATTTTAACCGCTGACCCTGCCAAGTTCAAAGTAAGCTGGACTCACAACAACAATCAGCATAAGTTCGTGATGGACAGCATTAAAAGTAGCGAGAAAGCATTCGATATAAAACTGAAATTTAATGGCAAAGCTATTAATTACGATTTTACAAGAGACGAAACAGTTAAGGTACCAAGTATCTACGAGTTCAGCTTATTAAATGTTACCGTAAACAATGGCGAGCAGCAATCTATTGTTTGCCATTTTTCTTCGCCCATTGATAATAGCCAGAATTTGAGAGGGCTTATTACATTGGAAAGTGCAAGTTTACGTTTTAAAGTGGATTTGAACGAGATTACCATTTACCTGTCTTCGAAATTAATTGGTAGTCGTACATTAACCATCCACCAGGGGTTGAAAAATGCCGCCGGAGGAAAATTTGCCGAAACATATAGCGAAGAAGTTGTGTTTGAAAACTATAAACCCGAAGTGAAATACATAGGTAAAGGAACAATTTTACCGAATTCGGAAGGGCTAATCCTCCCATTCCATGCAGTAAGCTTGAAAGCCGTTGTGGTTAAAATTATCAGGGTGTATGAAAGTAACGTTATCCAGTTTTTACAGGTAAACCAGTTCGATGGCAAGCGCGAGATGAAACGGGCCGGACGTTTGGCGGCTTTAAAAACAATTAAACTGGGAGATGAAAACGATGCCGGATTACGCAGGTGGGGTACGTATGCTATCGACCTTTCGAAAATCATCGATCCCGAACCGGGCGCTATTTACAGGGTCGAATTGAGTTTCCAAAAACGGCATGCCATATATCCTTGCGATAACACAAGCGAACCTGATGACAGCAACAACGAAGAAGATTATTGGGGGTATGGCGGTCCTAACCGGCAAAAAGAAGACGAGTTGTTAAGTGATGAGGATATGTTTATTCAACAGGAATCGAAATACGATGACCCTGCTCGCTCGTCGCAATATTACATTTATTACTACGATGACGATGATGAAGATTATTATGATTATTCTTATCGTTACGAGGATCGTGATAATCCCTGTAAGGATGCTTATTATGGCAATCGCCGTAATGTAGCGCGCAATGTTATTGCGTCCAATTTGGGTATAATTGCCAAGGAAGGCGAAAATAACACACTGTATGCCACCATCAGCAATTTGGTAACACTGGCTCCCATGAGCGGTGTCGAGGTTGAATTATATAACTTCCAGCAACAGCTTATTGCAGAGGGAACAACCAATGCCGAGGGCATGGCCGAAATACCTTACAAAGGTAAGCCGTTTGTATTGATTGCCAAAAGCGGGAAACAACGCGGCTATCTACGCTTGGACGACGGAACATCGTTATCATTAAGTAGTTTCGAGGTGTCGGGTAATAAAATCGAACGTGGGCTTAAAGGATATATTTACGGTGAACGCGGAGTATGGCGTCCCGGCGATACATTGTTCCTGAGCTTTATTTTGCAGGACAGGGATAAAGTATTACCGGCTAATCACCCTGTAAACCTTGATATTGTGAATCCGCGCGGACAGGTTGTAAGCAAACAAACTAAAGTAAGCGATGTAAACGGATTTTATACGTTTATTTACAAAACCGATGACGAGGCGCCTACAGGTAATTGGACGGCCAATGTAAGGGTTGGAGGAACAACATTCAGCAAAACATTGAAAATTGAAACCATTAAACCGAACAGGCTAAAAATCAACTTGACATTGGACGATGACCCGATAGTACTTGATAAAAAACTTAGCGGAAAGCTTGAATCGAAATGGTTACATGGCGCGCCGGCCAAAAACCTGGAAGCTGATATATCGCTCACATTAAATTCGATAGCTACAAAATTCAAAGGATACGACAGTTACATATTCGATAGCCCTGTGCGTAAATTCGATGCCGAAGAAAAATCGGTTTATAACGGCAAGTTAAACGAAAACGGCGAGTTGACATTCAGCGCCAACGTTAGCGCTAACCAACAGGCTCCGGGTATGCTGCGGGCTACTTTTACCACCCGTGTATTTGAAGAAAGCGGCGAGTTCAGCATCGATAATATGACGGCTACCGTTATGCCGTACAAATCGTTTGTCGGCCTGCTTGAACCCAAAGGCACAGGCTATCGCAATATGCTTGAAACCGACAAAGACCAGATGTACAACATAGCAACTGTTGATGCAAAAGGGAACCCTGTTGACCGCAAGGGAGTAACAGTGAAAATATACAAATTAGGCTGGAGCTGGTGGTGGAACTCATCGAACGAGCAATTGGCCAATTATGCCCAAGGCTCGTACAGTACGCCGGTTTTCGACACAAAAGTGAATACCGTAGGCGGTAAGGGAAGTTTTACGTACAAAGCCAAACACGAAGCCTGGGGATTTTATCTGATTTTGCTTACCGACCCCGAAAGTAAGCACAGCGCTGGTATCGTATCGTATATCGACTGGCCTAATTGGGGCGGGCGTCCGCGTCAGCAGGGAGGCGAAGGAGTAACCCAACTGATGTTCAGCGCCGATAAGCCGAAATACAACGTGGGCGAAAAAGCGAAAATAATATTCCCCTCATCCGAAGGTTCGAAAGCCTTTATCAGTATCGAGTCGGGTACAAAAGTTCTTCGTACCACATCGGTCAGCGCTAAAAAGGACGAAACCGAATTTACACTTGACATAACTGCAGATATGGTTCCTAATGTGTATGTTTACATTACGCTTGTACAACCGCATGCGCAAACCCAGAACGATGCGCCTATCCGCCTGTACGGTGTTATCCCGATAATGGCCGAAGACCCGCAAACCAAATTGGCGCCTGTAATTGACATGCCCGAAACATTGCGCCCCGAAGAAAAGTTTACAATTAAAATAAGCGAGCAAAACAAGCAGGAAATGACCTATACCCTTGCCATTGTAGACGAGGGATTATTGGATTTAACCCGCTTTAAAACGCCTAATGCATGGAACGATTTCTTTGCTAAAGAAGCGCTGGGCGTGCGTACCTGGGATATGTACGATGCCGTAGTGGGAGCCTATGGCGGTAAAATAGAGCAATTATTTGCCATCGGGGGCGACGGTGATGCCGGAGATAACGCCCGCAGCAAAGTAAGTCGCTTTAAACCCGTAGTAACATTTATAGGCCCGTTTACGTTGGGTAAAGGTTCAAGCAACAAGCACGATATTATTTTGCCCAATTACATCGGGTCGGTAAGGGTTATGGTAGTTGCCGGAAACAAAAAGGCATACGGAAGCGCCGAAAAAGCAATACCCGTGCGCAAACCTTTAATGGCTATGGCTACTTTGCCGCGTGTATTAGGTCCTGGCGAAGAAGTAGACCTGCCTGCCACCATTTTTGCAATGGAACCGAATATCAAGAGAGTAAGCGTTGAATTGAAGGCTAACGACATGTTTACCATACTCGACGGTGATAAAAAAACGCTGAATTTTTCGTCGCCGGGCGATGATATAACCACATTTAAACTGAAAGTGAAAGAACGTGTAGGCAAAGGCGTTGTAAAGGTTATTGCAAGCAGTGGCGGCGAAAAGTCGGAATATGATATTGAAATTGAAGTACGCAATGCCAATCCGGTTATGCACAAGGTAACCGAAGCCGTTGTTGAAGGCGGCAAAATCTGGGATGGCACATACGTTTTACCGGGTATGGAGGGAACGAACAAGGCATCGCTCGAAGTATCCTACATGCCTCCGCTAAATCTGGGCGAGCGTTTGGGATATTTGTTACACTATCCGCATGGATGTCTGGAGCAAACTACTTCGGGGGCATTCCCGCAGTTATACTTGAGTGGCATTATGGATTTAAGCAAAGAGCAAATTGTTACAGCCGAGCGCAATGTAAAAGCAGGACTCGACCGGATTAAACTGTTTGTTACGCTGGATGGCGGATTTTCGTACTGGCCGGGCGAACGCTTCCCGAATTTATGGGCTACAAGCTATGTTGGGCATTTTATGCTTGAGGCAGAGGCTAAGGGTTTTACCGTGTCGCAAAGTATAAAAAGCAATTGGATAAAGTTTCAGAAACGAGAGGCATCAAACTGGACAAGAAATTCGAAAAAATATTATGACTATTACAGTTACGATCAATCGGACTTCGACCAGGCTTATCGTTTGTATACGCTTGCACTGGCTAAAGACCCTGATATGGGTGCAATGAACCGGTTGAAAGAACGGTCGGATTTATCGTTACAGGCCCGTTGGGCTTTAGCTTCGGCATATGCATTAGCCGGGCAAACCAAAACGGCTAAAGACCTTATCAATAATGCAACTATGGATGTTAATTCGTATTCGGGATTTTCACAAAGCTTTGGTTCGCGTGAGCGGGATTGGGCTATCATCCTCGATGCACTTATCATTATGAAAGAAAAGGCGAAAGGATTTGAAATGGTACAACGTATATCGAAAGCGCTTAACAGCAACATGTGGATGAGCACGCAAACCTCGGCCTATTGCTTGATGGCTTTATCGAAATTTGCCGAAACCGAAAAAGGTTCGCAGGAAATTAATATGGAGTACTCGCACAACGGTGGTAATGCTCAAAAGGTGAGTTCGAGTAAACCGATTTGGCAAGATCAACTTACTATGTTGAAGGAAAACGGAACAATGAAAATCAATAACAAAGGGAAAAATACGTTGTTTATCCGTATATTTACCGAAGGCATACCTATTGCCGGACAAGAAACTGCCGCCGAAAGCAATATGAAATTGTCCGTACAGTTTACCGATGCCGCAGGGCATAGTATTGATGTGTCGAAATTGCAACAAGGAGCCGACTTTATTGCCAATGTTACGATCAGTAATCCCGGATTGATGGGGAATTATACCAACATAGCCCTGAGCCAGATATTCCCATCGGGTTGGGAAATTACAAACGACCGTTTAGCCGACCTGAATAACAACTCGGCAGGCTATGATTACCAGGATATACGCGATGACAGGGTTTATACGTATTTCGGATTAGCTGCCGGAAAATCACGAACAATCAGCGTAAAACTCAATGCCGCCTATATAGGTAAATTTTATTTACCGGCAACTTCGTGCGAAGCCATGTATGACCGTGGTATCAGCGCTAATAATACCGGCCATTGGGTTGAAGTAGTAAAATAACCGTAACCGGTATTTACGGGCGTAAACCGAATAAGCAATCGATTTTCCGGGGTGTACAAATTTGTTTGTATACCCCGGATTTATATCGAGAGCGCAATTGATATTTGTAACAATTAATATCATAGGCCTCAACCCCATATTTTCAGAAAGCCAAGAAAACATATTGAACCCCTATTTTCTCAACTATGCGGCCAATTTATGATCAGGTGTAATTATGCAAAATCATTTGCGGGATTAAAAAATAGAATATATCTAAAATAATGGCGCTGACAGTTATACAACTGATATATAAACTGAATAACAGAAATATTGATAAATTAAAAATTAACATTGCCTGATTAATGCACCACGAGTAAACGTATATATATGCTTAATAGAATTATAAGAGTAACGACAAGAGGCGAAGTATCGAAAAATATGACGCTTGCCATTTCGATTACAGAATGCAGCAGGAAACCATCCATAGCTTTGAGTTCAGGATATTCTACTACAGGGTAGAATCGTTAGATGATTTCTTGAAACTCTTCCCGGCAAGCAAACCGAGCGAGGAGCTTACCGATGCGATAGCAAGAGCTTATATTTATTGCAAGTCAATTGAATACAACTGCGCATGTTTAACGACGGCGATAATTTGTTCTCCTTTAAAAAGGTATCTAAGAAACGGATTTGTAGAGAAATGGAGCTCAATGAATACTTGTGCCGGGAAAGGAAGCGGATGAGAGGCAGTGAAGTTATCCGCCTGTACTGGGAGGGCGCTCCAATTTATGAAATCTTAAAATATACGGGAATCGACGGAACTGTCTTATTTAATGTATTGAAAAATAGCAATATACTGCTACGGGAAGGCTTTAGGCTAAGTCTTAAAGAGGCGGAAGTTATTAGATTGTACAAAGATGAGTACAACAGTATTATCGATATAATGGAGAGTACGGGTATTGGCTCGCGGCAAACAATTTGTGCTATCCTCAAATGGAATGGCATAAAAATACGAAGAGTCGGCGATGAGGATGCTTACATTTGATTATGAAGATAATCATAAAAGGCATTACTACAACATATTAAAAAGAAGGAAATGCCCTAGCAGGATTATTATAGGAGTGTAAATGAAGCTGAAATGAAAAGGACATAATTATGATTTTAACAGTTCTGTTTACAAGAAGGCTATGCAAAAGGACATCATATCTACCGATAACAAACATGTTTTGTATTTTACTTACTTTCAGTCAATTTTAAAAATACTAATTTTAATTTATCATAATCATCAATCTCAAACCCTGTTGAATATAATGTCTAATGCGTTAATTATATTGTTAACAATATAATATTTTGATATACACCAACATGTAATATTGATGTATTTTTTCAATAAAAAACGCTTGTTATTTAAAAAAAACTTTGTAACATTGCATGCGATAAACTGCAAAACACCTTTTTAAAACTATATGCATTATAGCATTTCCATACTTTCTCCGCTAAGCCTGTTATTGCCAATCAATAGCTTTGGCATAGGAATTGCAGAGAGAGAGAGAGAGAGAGAGAGAGAGAGAGAGAGAGAGAGACGCACCGCCAATTCTAAGTTCCAGCGCGGATAATATAAAATTTCTTTTCTCTTATAAAAGAGATGCCTGTTTAAAA
>JAISFN010000109.1 GCA_031263585.1 Prevotellaceae bacterium
CATTCTATATTTTTAAGTTAGTACTTAGTTTGCTTGGTGTTAAATTTTACAAAACAACTAAACAACAAAAACTCGCCAAGCTTTTATCATTCGGCTTCAAAGTTAAATAATATTTTTGACCCATGCAAATAAAAAAACACTTTTTTTTACAAAAAAAATAAAAATAATATTTTGCCCCCAATACGTGGGCGCGTGAAGCCCGCAATCCATGGCGTCAAGCTGGGTATAAAGGGGGAAGTTAAGCATTTATAATATGACTCGGATAAATATTATTATAAATCAATTGGTTATTATTTTCATTAATTTCTCAAGCGTATTATCCTTATCTTCGAGCTATTCTTCCAATTCCTGTTCTATCTTGATATCTGGAATGATATACCCGTAACTACCCGATGAACCTATTATCGTATAGGGAACCCTCATCGGAAAAACATCTGATAGTCAAACCGACACATAGATAAACGGTTTTCTTGATGACCTTGCCCGACTCCCTGGCTCTGAATACGATCCCATCCAGACAAGCATATACAGGCGTTCCAAAGGCTGGTTCTGCCATTCGGCGGCAGCCTGCGCAAGCTTGTTGGCAATAATGAAGATAGCCGAAGATGAAAGGTTGATCCCGCATATCTCCGCAGTTCATTCCCAATACCAGACACGTTCATATCATTGGCATAGAACGAAATAACAAGACATTCGATAGATAGCCCACGACTCCGACGCTTGGCTACGACAACCCGTTCGAAATCGCTGTTGCCATCATACAGCTCCTGAATAACGATCTCCCCGTGTTGGGTCCGGATTTTCTTGGGAAAACTCCCGTTGCGAGAGTCGCCTGTATTGTCGCCTTCCGCAGAGTGATTCTCATGACCCAAATGGGCGTCCATTTCTCCCTGAAGCATCCCATCAAGTACTTAAACATGAGCTCTGTGAGAAAACAGCTCACTTCATCCTCTGTGCGGAACTGCTTTAAAAACTCTTTACTGGGCAGTTCCGGCGGAACCGCATGCCGATTTGTCTTTTCCATCGTTCTGCCCTTTTCAAAATTATACAAAAAATAATCCGAATCTTTTCTGACCCGTATTAGCTTTTAAACATTTTTTTGGACCGTGTCAATTGATATCGTAACAGAGTAGCAGCATATTAGCAACGGTATTACCTTTCTTTCTCCTCATAAACAACAGTATAGTTTTCATCAAACGGTTTATTCCGAATAAAACGTTCACAGTCGGTTTTACTTGTTGCATAGCGCTTTGTTTGAGCCAGTAAATCGTCGATTTTTCTCCTCCGGTTTATTATTACGTCCGATTTATTTTCAATGTTCACATCAAAGTATAAATCCATGCCCATTTGTTCCCGTTGCATGTACATAATCTCGACAATATCTTCGAACACTTTCAAAAAAGCATCGCCGTTTTCTTTTGCCAATTCTTCCTCAAATTTTCTTTTTACAGCTGCTGAAGCCTTTATACCCAGCTCTTTTTTATAAAAATTATCAATATCAAAATTTCTATCTAAATTATGTTGCTGTAAACTTAAAATTCTTTCCCGTGTTATCCGTGTCCAGTATTCCGTTATATCAAAGTATATTTGGGCAAGTTCCATGTCTTCCTCATTAGGCTTGGTAAAAATCGAGAATACTTTATCAAATGCCGGAACAATATACCAGTTAACCTTCATTGTTTCCTTATTTTCAATCACTTTATGGTATTCCAAAACAACAGGTATCCGTATATTATAAATCAGCTTCGCTTCGCCAGGCAACTCGTCGCTAACCTGGGCATTCGCAAAATCGGAATATTTAAGTTTTGTGCCTTCCTGCCAATAAAGCGAATTTTCGGTTTCCTGCCTATTGTTTTGTGCCTGAATATGTACGGTAAGAATAATCCCTAAAATAAAAAACACGACTCTCATATACTCATATATTGAAGATGCTACAATAAAAGGAATCAATGTAAATATTTGGTGAAGTAATTGTTGCTTTTAGGATGATTGATTTAATACTTGTCTATTCATGTAAATTTTTGATCACAAGATTCACAACGATTTCACAAAGAACACAAGGATTGCAAGCTTTGTGTAAAGGCTTTGTGAGCCTTGTGGTTAAATAATGACACTCTTGTTCTATTTTCATCTACACCTGTTTTTTACATTGATGCAATAAAAGGGCGTTCTTAACGAATACCCTTTTCATTACATTTTATTAAATATTTATTAATGAGATTAATACTCCCACAAATCACTTTCCCAATTCATAATCTCCCTTTTAATTCTTTCCGACTCCATTATCGCCCGTATTCCATCGCGGGTATAATCTGTAATTTTTCTATCATTTAACGGATTTGATTCGGCAATAATGTAGGATTGGAACCTCCGCTTATGCAACAAATCATCAAATGAAATCTGCGCCATATCATTATTTTCTATATACGTTAATGAATTTCCTAAAACCCTCCGCGCTTCAGGAAAATATACCCAAAATAACTTTCTTTTTAGTTCCTGTCCGGTAACAGCATAATCGTCATCGCTCGAAAGATTCAATTCCTTATTATACACCCGTGTAGGGCAAATACCTATAATACGTACAAACAATTGAGAGTAATGCCTATCGAAATACCATCTCTCTTTTACAATAAATTCCCGTACTTCTTCCCAATGTATTTCGCCTTTAATCAGGTATGTTGTATCTCCATTACCATCAATTTTTTCACGGGTAACCATTCTGTCGCTCGCATCAAAACGACCTAAAACTTCGGTTGGTGTCAAAAGAGTTATAAACTCTTCATCGTCATAAGCTTGTACTGCACCCGATTGTATTCCCTCATACAATGTTTGCACTAAGCTTTTGCGGGAATCCAATAGAATTGTGGGATAGTACAACGGAAAATTCATTTTCTCTCGACAGTCAATAATCCTCCATACTATTTTAGATCTAGTGATATTATCTTCATTTGTTGGCATGTATTCAATCGGTTCTTTTTCCTTAACTATTGTCCGAGGAAAAAGAGTTGCCATCGGCTTCATTCTTTCCCATTTCTTTTCTTGTTCTTCTTCCTGCGCCGTTACCATTATCAACGACGAGAATAATAATACGATAATAAGTAAAAATCTTTTCATCCTATATTTCCTTTATCTATCTTACTTTAATAACTAAATCGTTAAGGTCGAAACTACCGCTGGGTCCTTGCGCCTTAATACCTGTAAACATTACAAAGTCTCCGGATCGTACCTTATCTATCAAGCCCCTTTGCCGACTATTAAAACCGGCCCCTGTTCCCGCTTCTTCACTATAATATCCGCCAATGCTGGCTGCCACATTAAATGAAGTAATGCTATACTTTACATCAAATTCGAAATCCAGCGGCATTCTTGCCCTTAGCCCTTGTGCAGCTGCAAGTTCATTCTTGCTAGCTACTTTAGCTTTAATTCCATCAACTTCGGGCGTAGGAGGCGGCACATTTTTTACACGGAACTTCCGTGTCAAGCTTTGCCCGTTAAAATTGGCAATAACACTACACTCGTTCTGGGTTCCCGGTTTAACCTGCCATGTCCCGCTGGCATCCCTGTTAAATGTAGCATTCGATATATTAATCGAGATATCTTTCATATCCACTCCTGCCACCGATATACTTACAGGGTTATCGATACCACGGTAAAATACGTTCATTTTATCGGGAGATACCACTAAGCCTGTTTCTACAACTTGGTATTCAAATTTCACAGGAATGCTTTCCATTGTTCCTTCGGGGCCTTTAAATGTCAAGTTACCATTAATATTTTGCACCCCGATACCATCTCCACGGCGTTTAATCTTAATCATCCCCCCATCGGAATTAAATTTACCGATGTTAAGGTTTGCCGTAAAACTTATCGTGGGGTCGTATGCACCCAAATATATTTCGGCCTCAATATCTTCACCCCGGATAATGCTAGCTTTATTTGACCTTACAATAGCCGATAAGCCTGAGAATTTATAAGTTGAAGCATCAATCTGTTTAAACAGATAATCATACACGGAGCTTGCACTATTTCGTACATCAACCTCTATTTTAGTAAGCATAGCTACTGCCGACATTAAAGGCATCCCTTCAAAGGTAAAAGTTTCCCAGGTACGCCCGTCTGCCCCGCCTGTATTGACATTGAAATTCAATAAACCGTTAACCTCGTCCACAAGTCCCTGAGCCGGTTTTTCTTTAAGGGTTTCGGTAAAAATGAAGCCCTTATAGTCTTCAATCATTTTTTTCAAATCATAAGCCTTGCCATTATTTGTGGGACCTATTAATATAGTATTTACACCGTCGGTTTTATCTTTTGCATTGATGGCCTCAGGTACAATTTTGCCGTCAACAATGGCTTTGGCGTCTTCGCCATCGCTTACTTTTATCAATTCTATTTTAAGATTTTGAATATATTCGGTCAGAGCTTTTGTTTTTTCTTCAAGTTTAATAGCTTTTTCTTGCCATTTTTCAACCCTGGTTTTATTTTCCACAGCCGCATTGGCAAAATTTTTAAGCGTTTGTTCGTTTTTAGCTTGCGAAATTGCCGATGTTTGCTGTAAACCCACTTCAATTTTCACAAAGGCATCCAACACTTCTGCTGATACATTCAGCGCCAACATTGCTGTCAACACCAAATACATCATATTAATCATCCTCTGCCGAGGCGTTAAATTTCCACCAGCCATAGTTTATTAGAGCTTTATTATTTATTTATTACTGAGTTTACTGCCGTAAGCATACTGCCATAAATTGAATTTAGTTGTCCGATATTGTTGTTTAGTCCTTCCATTTGGTTGCCAAAGTTCTGTGTTTGATCGGCAGATGTACGGACATTGTTGATTAAAGCTCCTATTTCGGTATGCAATTGGCTGTAATCGGTTTGTACTTTTTTAGTTTCTTCCAGGTATAATTCGAATGATGAATTTACAGCGCCTAAAGTACTGCCCAGCGTATCAAGCCGCCCACGATAATTATCATAGCTCAGACGAATTTGCTCATGGCTTGATTTCGATTGTTCGTTGTATAATTCGAATGATGAACTTACAACACCTAAAGTATTGCCCAGCGTATTAAGCTGCCCGCGATAATTATCATAGCTCAAGCGAATTTGTTCGAGGCTTGATTTCGATTGTTCGTTAAACGCACTGATTGTTTGTACTGTTTTTTGATAATTATCCGTTAACATATTTGCCGACTCGGCAATAGCGATTATCGAGTTCGAAGCACGGCTCATATTACCGGCCAATGCATTCGAGGCATTAACAACACCACTCAGGTTCGACATTTGGTTTAACGAATTGGTTAATTTCTCGATACCTGATTTTAACTGCTCATTGGTTTCAGAACTAATTTCCACATTTAATCCGCCGCCACCGAAATAACGTTGTGTTTGTGTGGAGACATCGCGTGTCTCTTCTTCATCTCCGGCAAACTCAGGATAAACCAGACTCCAGTCATACTGTTTAGGCATCGGCTCAAAAGCCGATAAAAAGAATATAATGCACTCGGTACTCATACCAATTGTTAACATTTCTCCTGCAAATTGCCAGTGCATAAGTTTAAACAATGCCCCAAGAATAACAAGAGCCGCACCCCAACCATACAGGCGATGTAATATAAGTCTACCGGTTTTACCATGGATAAATGAAAAAAGTCCCATAATTTCAGTTATTTATTATTTTAATTTATTTTACTATTTGATATTAACCCATTTAACTTTATTTACTAATCGTTATGTGTGCCCAATATTTGACGTATGGTGCGGAAACCGATGTATGATTTGGCCGTATCTTGATAATCATAACTACGAGAACCACATTGTATAAAATACGATACATCTTTCCACGAGCCACCCCGCACTACTTTGCGCTTTAACGACGAGTGGTCGGACTCCTTTGCATTGCGCTTATATACAGGGACTAAATCGTGCGTAAATTCGTATGAGTTTTCATCGTATGCATCTTCCACCCATTCGGCCACGTTACCGGCCATATCATAAAGGCCGTAATCGTTAGGCGTATATGTGGCAGTCGGCATGGTACGCGCACCGCCGTCAAGGGCATAATCACCACGCTGGGGTTTAAAGTTTGCCAAATAACAACCATGCTTATTGGTTACATAGGGGCTGCCCCAAGGATACATTGCTCCATTTAAGCCGCCACGGGCTGCATATTCAAATTCCACCTCGGTAGGCAAACGGTAAGCATGCGGATCGTATTCCTTTTTATATTTTTTGCCAGTGGCAAAGTTGCTCTTCCAATGTGCATAAGCCCTGGCTTGTTTCCAGGTTATGCCCACTACCGGATATTGGTCGTATGACGGATGCGAGAAATATTGCGAAGCCCAAGGGTCGTTGTACGAGTATTGAAAATCGCGTATCCAACATAAAGTGTCCGGATAAATATAAATTCTGTCCCGCATAATGAATGAACTGCGATCGACAATTTCCTCAACTTCTCCTTGTGCGTTACGTACTGTACCTATATATTTTTCCTCAGCAGGGTCCCATTTTGCCCGGGCAGCTTGCTCAAGATCAATCCATTCAAATTCATACATAATCCTGCGAGTATCAATATCCCGTCTTCCTGTCAGCGACTCCTCTCTCGAGTAAAAGAAAGTGCTGTTTTTCAAGGCATCCAAATGATCCTCGTTTTTCTTTATATTAATTTTGGTTTTCCAATTTAATAACGGTTTTGCAGGAGCATCTTCCGAGTCATCCTCAATTATAAAACCCTCAATACTCGCTTCGGCCAATATCGAACGGGCAATCGAATCGGCTACCCACCCAATAAACCGGCGGTATTCAAGATTAGAAACTTCGGTTGCATCCATCCAAAAATTATCAATCGTTTTAGATTTTTGTGTGGAGTTCATTGCCCACATAATATCCTCGTCGCTCGATCCCATTTGAAATGAACCCGCTGGTACCCATACCATATTCTCGGGTTGTGATTCGAACCCATATTTACTTTTACCCGAAAAGAGACCACCACCTTTACCACAACTTCCTAATAAAGCAGCTAATACAAATAATAAAAACAAATTTTTCATATTATACCTACAATATAAATATATCTTTTTATAAATATCGAATACTTTTAAATTTTTGCTTCCCTTTATTAACTGTCAAAGCAAAACTATAGCTGAGCATTAACTCATGGCTACCGCTACTGAACTTGCTTAACGACGAAGTTGAATAATCATACGAATACCCAATCTTCAAATTTTTAAATAAATTAAGCCCGATCATAGCTCCTACCGAATTATTAAGCCGACATGCAACTCCCGCCCAAAATTTCTTTTTAAACAATATCTGAGCATTCAGCACATACTGAGTTGCTGCAAAGTCCGTTGAAATCAAAACAGAAGGGTTCAGCTCGATATTTGCATTGCCGGGTAACGCAAACTTGTAGCCGACAGATAAATAAAATTCAGGTTTTAATTTTGATTCTTTCTCAACATTTGTAATTGAGGGTTGCGTAAGGTGCATGCATGATACGCCAAATGACCATTGATTATCGGCATAATAAGCGCCTAATCCTGCATCAAAACTGGTTTTACTAGTCTTTTGAGTTGGTATTGCCGGGTCTTCATTCGATCCCTCGGGCAGCCTCCACCCTTCGGGGTCTAAACTACTGAGAAGCATCCCTAACGATAAACCTACGCCTACCATACCTTTCGATACCTTAAAACGATAGGCATAACCCAAATTAAAGCCCGGTGTTGACAAATATCCTGCCTTATCATAAAATAAAGACAGGCTAACTCCACTGTTAATGCCTGCAATATCCAAAGGCCCGTTAACACTGATTGCCGTAGTAACCGGAGAACCCTCGAAACCTGCCGTTTGATTACGGTTAAAAGCTATAATATTAAAAAGACCATCTTTATCGCTCCCTGCATAGCCCGGGTTGATAATCGCCTGATTAAATACAAGCTGGTTAAACTGAACTTCAGGTTGAGCGTATACATTACCATTTGCCAGCAAAAAAGTGATTAATATAAGTAACACGCCTTTTAGCATTACTATCACACTATTAGATGTCAACAAATTGTCAACAAAGAAACATATTTTTTTTAGCATGCGCAAGTCAACCAACATTCGCTTGTTAATAAGTTTTAATCAGAGTTGTTTTTTTTGTGATAATTTTTGATGGAACCAAACCCAGCGCAAAGGTACTTCATGATTACATGCCGAACGATAATCATCATTGGAACATGCTATCAATAAGTTGTTTGATGACGTTTCTCCGGGAACTTCCATCCACCAACGCTCGCTTAAAGTACTATAATGAAATACTAATTGCTGCATTGGCGCTCCCATATCAACAATATATTTTTTGATTCCGTTCACATTTTTTAACGGACTATCATTTTTTCTGGCCATATACCCATCAATCAAATGCCACATCACCTGCGCAACTAATTGACTTGTGGTTCTGTTATTATCTTTTTCAAGCTTAAATCCAAAGATTCCGCCGATCGTTAGTCTATCCGATATCCCCGCATAACGTGCTAGCTGACAGACCTCTTCGGCATACAATCCATTCGGCGTACAATGTAGCGATGCCGGAGCATCGCTATGCCGTATCGCACTTATGTTAATTCCCAATAAATCACTGTCGCGTAATAAAGGCTCAACCAGTTTAAAATCGAGCCGCAAACTACCCAGGCGTGTGGCCTGGCAGTATAATTTGTTCAACAATACCAAACTATCAGGATCAGTTTGATACAATTGGTAAGACAGAATGTTTAAACTGAATAGCTTATCATCAATGTCGTTGAGCAGGTGCGCCAAATAGTTCTGCCTCGATAAATTATCCCCGGCATTGCCCAAAGTTGCCGAATTTGATATGTATGTTATTGTTACCGAATTATCGACTAATTTAAGGGCATTGTAGCAATAATTCAGATAAACCGGTGATTTGCCGAAAGGTATTACAAACACATTGTATTTTAACAACTCGCCGATTATCTGCTCAATTCTATCGTAGTCGGACTGATCGTTTCTTTCCATCAGCACATTCCCCAAGTCAATTATTTTCAGATGATCGGAATGTAAATAAAGCGAATAAAAATCTTCGCGGACAGTGTTTAAATGCTGTTCGGCATCTTGATAAGCTATACCTAGCAAAGCAATATTATACTGTCTGAGGTCTTCTTCATTAAAACCGGTAGTAATATATTCAATACAATTACCTGCCAGATTTACGGACTTGTGTTCACACAAATTTCTAAGTCTGTCAGGTACAGGTGTCAATAAATCCAAAGGTTTGATCATCCTTTTAAACCAATATAAATTTCTAATGTATATTTGTTGTAATTTTAAATCCCCTTTTACATAAAATCTTCTATATTCTATAAATTCAAATATTTAAACAACTATCATAAAAGCCTGGGGAAAAGCTTTGGTTTACGCTATTTCTTTTTTGTTTTTGTGCCGGCAGTTTTTTTTGTTTTCATAGTTTTGGTACCACCGGCGCTTTTTGCTTTAAGCGCTGCTTTTGTTTTTTTATCTCCGCCTTTTTCTTTTTGTTTATTCACTATTCCCATAGCTTCTTCCAAAGTAAGCAACGCAGCTTCAACACCTTTCGGTATACGATAATTCTCTTTTTCAAAAGATATATACGGCCCGTACCGGCCGTTTAAAATTTGCAAGTTATCAAAATTTTTGATAAGTTTTTCTTTATCCTTATTTCTTTTTTCTTCAATCAGTTCAATTGCACGTTCCTCAGTTACCATATAAGGATCGTCAATGCCTCTTTTGAGCGAAACAAAATTGGAGCCGAAACGAATGTAGGGACCAAAACGGCCTATTGCCGCAACCAGTTCTTTCCCTTCATACTGCCCCACATTACGCGGAAGCTCAAACAATTTCAACGCTTCTTCAAGCATAATGGTTTCAATCAGTTGCCCTTTTTGTAAGCCGACATACTGGAGTTTTTCGTCGCCCTCGCTATCGCCCAACTGTGCAATGGGACCAAAACGCCCGATACGAACAGATACCGTTTTACCCGTTTTCGGATCCTTGCCCAAAACCCGTCCGGAATTTGCAGGGCGCGATACCTCAAGGGTTTCCTTAACCGTTTTATGGAACGGCTTGTAAAAATTATCAATCATTTTAGTCCATTGCAAATCGCCCGCAGCAATTTCGTCAAACTGCTCCTCGACCTTTGCCGTGAACCCGAAATCGAGTATGTTTTTAAAATGTTCACCTAAAAAATCATTCACCAGTATCCCGATATCACTAGGGAAAAGCTTTGATTTCTCGGTTCCGGTTATTTCCTTCAAATCCGATGACGATATTTTATCCTGTCCTAGTGTTAATTGTTTGTATTTCCGCTCAACTCCCGGGCGGTCTTCTTTCAAAACATAGCCCCGGTTAATTATTGTTGAAATAGTTGGCGCATAGGTTGACGGACGCCCGATTCCCAGTTCTTCCATTTTTTTTACCAAACTGGCCTCGGAGTAACGCGGAGGGTGCTGTACAAAACGCTCGGTAGCCGTAATTTCGGTGACATTAAGCTGTTGTCCTATTTTTAACGGTGGTAATAACGAGGTGTTTGCATTCTCCTCATGCTCCTCGTCATGCGATTCCATATAAACCTTCAAAAATCCGTCGAATAACAATACTTCGCCGGTAGCTTGGAATTTTTCAGGCCGATTGGATATATTGATATCTACAATTGTACGCTCCAACGCAGCATCGCTCATTTGCGAGGCAACAGTACGCTTCCAAATCAGTTCGTAAAGCTTTTTCTCCTGCGCTGTTCCCTCTATCTCATGATTTTCCATATAAGTCGGGCGGATAGCTTCGTGGGCTTCCTGCGCGCCTTTGGTTTTTGTTTTGTACTGGCGTACTTTCGAATATTCGCGACCGTACAGGTTTTCGATGGTTTTCCGGGCTGTATTGATTGCCAGACCCGACAAGTTTGTCGAGTCGGTACGCATATAGGTTATTAGCCCAGCCTCATATAAACGTTGGGCTACCGACATGGTTTGCGCAACCGAAAAACCATATTTCCGGCTGGCTTCCTGTTGTAAGGTCGATGTTGTAAAAGGAGCGGCCGGTGATTTTTTCGACGGCTTTTTTTCAACCGATGTAATTTTATAATCGGATGTTTTACAGTCATCTAAAAAACAAAACGCTTCTTTCTCTGTTTTAAAATTCTGCGTAAGGTCGGCTTTCAGCTTGAACTTTTCTTTCGGGTCGGCAGGTACAAACTGTCCCAGCACCTTAAAGTACGAAAACGATTTAAAATCAATTATTTCCCGCTCGCGTTCCACAATCAGCCTCACGGCTACCGATTGTACACGACCCGCAGATAACGATGGCTTTACCTTTTTCCATAAAATAGGCGAAACTTCGAAACCCACCAAACGGTCGAGTACTCTCCGGGCTTGCTGCGCATCAACCAAATTGATGTTGATATCCCGAGGGTTTTTAATTGCATTTAATATAGCGTCCTTGATAATCTCATGGAAAACAATACGTCTTGTTTTTTTCGGATCCAACTCCAAAACCTCCATTAAATGCCAAGCAATAGCCTCCCCTTCGCGGTCTTCATCGGATGCCAGCCAAACAATTTTCGCCGATTTTGCAAGCTTCTTCAGTTCGCTCACTATCTTTTCCTTATTTTCCGAAATAACATATTCGGGCGTATACTCATGCTTGATGTCGACCCCTAAATCCTTTTTCGCCAAATCACGAATATGCCCATAACTCGATTTTACAAGAAAATTTTTACCTAAAAATTTCTCAATAGTTTTTGCTTTAGCCGGCGACTCAACAATTACGAGGTTTTCTATTTGCATAGGAAAAATCAGTTTAGCTTAAATATAATTTACAAAGTAAAAAATAAAATAAAGTAAATTCAAATATTTTAGGAATAATTATTTATACTATACTGATAATCAATATAAATATATATAAAATAATTTTCCATATATAATACTGAGGTATTATCCCGTTAAGGCAAACGTATGAAAAAACAATCAAGTATTAAATTACTGGTAGTATTCTCCAAAGTATGCTAAATAGACAAAACCGAAATTGATATAAAATAAAGCGAAAGCGGGATTAAAAGCGCTCAAATGTTTAAACAAGTTTTGCAAAAAAGAGCGGTGAAATGTTCAAAATGTTCAAGTGAAAAAAAGCGTTAAGTCAGTAAAAATAAAAGAAATACAACGCCAGCAATGCAAAGCGTGCGGATGCAATTATACGGTAAAATTAAAATCAACCGCCAAGCCTCAATCCTTAAAAAAGCAAGCTTTACATTTATATCTTGTAGGGCTTGGCTTCGGTCCAACTGGAAAATTCTTAGACGTAAGTAATGTTTCGGTTTTAAACTGGATTAAGAGTTTTGGCAGGGAAGTTGAGACACTTGCTTCGGAAAGCAAAGAAATAGCTATGGTTGAAGCAGATGAAAAGTATACATGCATAAGTCCAAAAAAACTGTTGCTGAATATGGATTGCTGTTGATAGATATGGAAAAAGATTCATTCGCTTTGTACTTGGCGACAGGAGTGAAGAAACAGCAAAAAGCTTCTGGAAAAAGATAGGGCATTATGTAATGAAATATATAGCAATCGATTATTGGAAGAGCCGTACAAAAGCCTTATTCCCATGGGAAAACACCTGTAAGCAAAAACAAAAACATTTACAGTAGAAGGGTATAATAGCTTTATTCAGACATTTTCCGGCAAGAATGAAAAGAAAATCAAAATGCTATTCCAAGAAAATGGAAATCTTGAAAATAGCTATACTTCTGTTGATGCATCTCAAAAATGGAATAGCATATATACTTAATTAACAATGTTCCCGTAAGAAGGTATTTACCACAGGAATAAACGATACCTAAGACCCGAAACCGTATTTGCCCAGATAAAACATAATACATTATTCAACATATTTAGAGTAAGATAATTATGAAAAGTAAAAGTTGAATATATCTTGATTGCCCATAATCTAAGAAAATATGCTGGAAAAGTCTCTTCTTCCGGCAGGACAGCTCTATTTGTCTTGTTTTTACTTGTAGTAAAACCAAAGAATATAGAAAGGATGCAAAATACCTCCATGAAAAAAGTTGCGATATAAAAAAGAAGGCATCTCGCTTTTGAAACACCTCCTTTGGCTTTACGTCGGGGCGAAATGACTCGAACATTCGACCCCTTGCACCCCATGCAAGTGCGCTAGCCAACTGCGCCACGCCCCGATATAAATCGGCGACAAAAGTACAAAATTATTTCTAAATAAAAATCATATCTTTGCAGTAAAATTAGTCATTAACTAAAATAATTGATAATGAACGTAGAAAAAACAAAATGTTTAATTATAGGTAGCGGCCCTGCTGGCTTTACAGCTGCCATCTATGCATCGCGTGCAAATCTGAATCCCATTATATATGAGGGGCTACAACCAGGGGGACAATTAACTACCACTACCGAAGTGGAAAACTTTCCCGGATATCCCGAAGGTGTTACAGGCCCCCAGCTAATGGACGATTTGAAGAAACAAGCGCTTCGCTTTGGAGCCGATGTACGTTTCGGAATTATTACGAAAGTGGACTTTTCGGAGCGACCCTTTTATGTTTTTGCCGATGACGGAAAAGAAATCATAGCCGAAACGGCAATTATTGCAACCGGAGCTACCGCGAAGTATCTCGGCTTGCCTTCGGAAGAAAAATATAAAGGGCAGGGCGTATCGGCCTGTGCCACTTGCGATGGCTTTTTTTACCGTGGACTTGACGTTGCCGTAGTAGGAGGCGGGGATACGGCATGCGAAGAAGCATCGTATCTGGCCGGGCTATGCCGTAAAGTTTATATGATTGTGCGGCGTAATGAATTACGGGCATCAAAAGTTATGCAGTGCCGTGTTAAAAACACAGTTAATATCGAAATATTGTGGGAGCACCAAACGAAGGAGATATTGGGAGACGATAGCGGCGTAAACGGTGCTTTATTAGTGCATAACAGCGGAAGTGAAAAAAAAATCGACATACAGGGATTCTTTTTGGCAATCGGGCATCATCCCAACTCCGATATATTTAAAGAATATATAAAAATCGATAATGCGGGGTATATTATAACCCACGGAAAAACATCGCATACAAATGTTCCCGGAGTATTTGCCGCAGGCGACGTTCAGGACCCCCATTACAAGCAAGGTACAACAGCCGCCGCCTCGGGCTGTATGGCAGCAATAGATGCCGACAGGTTTATCATTGAAAATCCTTTGTAATAAGGGCTCACCTGCAAAACCCTGTGTTTAGGCATAAAGCTTTGATAGCCGGAAAAGAAAAAAAGGAATATCAAGAACTCCCCTGAGTTCTGCCCTGAACGATTTGATTTTTGAGTTGAAA
>JAISFN010000112.1 GCA_031263585.1 Prevotellaceae bacterium
TATCTTTCAATGAACGTTTGCGCTTGCGTCGTTTGCCGATTATGCCTAAAATTGTACGATACTGGCTTTCGGTGAGATTACTTGGATAATGTGTCACGAATCTTTAATGTATTGAATAATATAAAAATACGAAATAATTACCAAATAATCAATGGATTGCCAGTATTTTATTTGTTAAAATTTTAGACAGACTCTAAGTATAGATGCAAAAATATTAATCATTTTGTGTAATTTAAAAATATAATCTATAATCTATAATCGGAAAAATGCTAAAAAGCTGTAATCTTAAATCATAAAATAGATTGAATATCGATTTCCTTTTTAAACTTTTAACGATAGTTTGTATCTAATGGACAAAATTTGTGTATTTTTATGCACAAAAAATCTGTAAACATTAACTTTAAATAACACAGTATCACTAATGAAGCGTAAAAGAATTTACCTCTATGCGGGCATTGCCGCTGCAGTTATTATTGCAATAATCATTTTCAATTCCATACGGTCGAAAAAGAATGTTGACCAGAAAGTAAAGGTTCAGCAAGGGTTATTCGAGATTGTTGTAGGCACAACAGGCGATTTACAGGCCATAAGCATGGAATTGATTGAGGCTCCGGCCGAAATGAGGGGGCGTAATATTCGTATACAAGATGTTAAAATTTTGGATTTGGTTGCCGAAGGTACTGTTGTTGATTCGGGGCAATATGTTGCCAGCCTCGACCGCTCTACTATCGATAATACGGCAAAAACAGCGCTGGATGAGTTGGAGCAGCTTAAAAATACTTACGAGAGTACGTTGCTCGATACTTCGCTCAACCTCCAAAATATAAGGGATAATATTGTAACCCTCCAATTTGCCCTCGAAGAAGCTAAAATTACGGTTGAACAGTCGATATACGAGCCTCCGGCAACACAGCGTCAGGCACAGAACAACCTTGAAAAAGCACAACGAAATTATGACCAAGAGGTGAAAAAATACGCTTTGAAACAGGAACAGGAACTGGCCAAAGTAAAAGAAATCAAATTGAAAGTCGATCGAAAACAAAGCGAATACGATGATATACAGGATATCATCAGTAAATTTACCATCAAAGCGCCTAAGTCGGGGATGGTGATTTATTACAAGGACTGGTCGGGTGAAAAGCGCAAAGTAGGTTCAACGGTTAGCCCATGGGACAGGACGGTAGCAACTTTACCCGATTTATCGACAATGGTATCGAAAACTTATGTAAACGAAATTGACATAAGCAAAGTGAAAAAAGGGCAAAAAGTACGTATCGGTGTCGATGCTTTCCCCGAAAAAAAATATACCGGCTTGGTTACCGATGTGGCTAATATTGGAGAGCAGTTACGCAATGCCGATGCCAAGGTTTTTGAAGTAATGATACGCCTTAATGAAAGCGACCCCATACTTCGCCCATCGATGACTACGTCCAATCAAATTGTTACATCGGTTATCGACAGTGTTTTATATTTGCCGCTTGAAGCCATGCACGGAGACGACAGTATAACATACGTTTACCGTACAAACAATACGAAACAGGTGGTCGTTACTGGCGAAATGAATGATAATTACCGGATTATTGAACAAGGCTTAAAACTCGGTGACGAGGTGTATTTATCGACACCCGAAAAGGCCGAAAGCTTTAATCTTGTGGGTGAGGAATATATACCGATTATAAAGGAACGCGCCGAGAAAAAACGCAAGGAAGAAGAGGAACGCAAGCAAGAGGCCGCTCGCCAGGAAGAAATGCGTAAATCGCGGATGATGATGGGGCGTGGAGGAATGATGCCCGGCGTCGCTCCCGGTGGCGCAACAATAACAGTAGTTCCCGGCGATAATAAAGATGGAGCTGCACAACAGAGGCAGCGCCCCCAAATGGACATGAGCAACCTTCCTAAAGAGATACAGGATGCTGCACAAAAAGGAGATACTGCCGCCGTAAGAAAATATATGAGGGAGCAACGCAGCAAACAACAAGGCGAACAACAACCTGCACAACAACAAAATAAACAACAGGAAACAAAAGAAACGGGCGAAAAAGCCCAAAAACCTGATGAAAAAAAGTAAAATTTTTGTAGAACAAATTTATGTACATTTAAAATTGTTTCCGAATGTTTGAAAAATATACAGCACGATATTGGCACGATGTCGTAATTGCCCTTGAAGCAATTATGAGCAACAAAATGAAATCGACCCTAACCGCACTCGGTATTATTTTCGGCGTGGCGGCTGTTATCAGCATGCTGGCCATTGGCAACGGAGCCCAACAGGAAATATTGGATCAGATAAAAATGGTAGGGGTAAACAACATTGTTATTATTCCCATTACGAACCAAGAAGCTGAGGAAGACGATTCTGGCTCGGGGGAAAAACAAACCAAAAAATATTCTCCAGGCTTAACTTTGGCTGATGCCGAGGCTATTAAAAGCGTTGTTCCGGGCGTTGAGAGTATAAGTCCCGAGGTTACCGTAACTTCATTTGTACAGCAAAACGGAATACGGTATTCGGCAAAAATACAAGGAGTGGCCGTCGATTTTTTCGACTTGTACAATCTGCCTCTTGAAAAAGGATCGTATTTTAACGATTATCAGGCGGAACACGGCGTTCCGATATGTGTAATCGGGTCGAACATTGCCTCCAAGTTTTTTAACCAAACCGACCCTATTGGGGAATACATCAAGTTCGGAACCATTTGGTTACAGGTTATCGGGGTGTTGAAAAAAACGGATATCACCGTCAGTTCGTTTGATAATGCCGGAGTAAACGTGTACAACGACAACGTATTTATCCCGATTAAAACCATGCTGATGCGTTATCAAAACCGGGCGGTTTCGGCTACCAAACGCGGGCAAAGCGCTACAATGGTATTTTTCGGGGGCGGGAGAATAACTTCGTCTACATCAACATCCAGTTCAACCCAAACCAATTACAACCAGCTCGACCGGATTATTATACAAATGAAAGATACCGAGTTGCTCGAAACTACAACCGAGCTGCTAAGCCGCATGATGCTCCGTAGACACCAGGGTGTGCAGGATTATGAGATTACCGTACCCGAACTGTTGTTAAAACAACAGCAACGAACCAAAGATGTGTTTAACATTGTGCTGGGAGCCATTGCCGGGATATCGCTGCTTGTAGGGGGCATCGGCATTATGAATATTATGTATGCGTCGGTAATGCAGCGCATTAAGGAAATCGGAACACGTTTGGCTATTGGCGCGAAAAAGTCGGATATTATTGCCCAATTTTTGTCCGAAGCAATTTTGATAAGCGTTGCCGGCGGAATTATCGGCGTAATATTGGGTGTTGCTCTTTCGCTGTTAATTACCTATTTTTTCGATATTAAAACAATAATTTCGTTTATATCCATATTGTTATCATTCGGCGTATCGGCGGCAGTCGGGGTTATTTTCGGTTATTCACCTGCAAAGGGAGCCGCAGAAAAAGACCCGATCGAATCATTACGGTACGAATAAACAGAAGGTATGCTTTATTGTCCGGAAACGAACAATAAATGTATTGTAAACGAACATGCCACATGTGTAATAAATGTAATAAGGTATCATAAACATGCTGAATATTGCGCTCTTACACTGTATGGCATAATTTTAGAAGCTTTTAAAATTTTAGCTATAAAATTTAAACACAGTTAAAGTTCTTATTAATTATTGACTTATACGTACTTTTTTCTTGATACATTTTGTCATCTTGAGTGAAACGAAAGATCTATTTTTTACTAAGTTATAGGATGCTTCACTGACGCTCAGCATGGCAACTATAGTATTAATATTATTAATTACTTAAATCGAGGGTTCGACCGGATTTATTTAATAAAAAAATAAAAAATTGAAAGCAAAAGAATTTTCGCTTCTCAACTTTCAATTGAAACAAACTTGCGTGCGTCTTAAAATTTATTAAACCGAATTATAATGAGATATTTTATTTTATCCTTTTGTTTTTTGTTTTTTGTTTCGTTATCATTTGCTCAAACATCACAAAAACGAACATATATTATGAGCCTTGACGAAGTTATCGAAGCGGCAAAGGGCCAATCGACCGAAGCGCTTCAGGCAAAACATACGTTCCGGGCAAGTTATTGGGAATTCCGCTCATATAAAGCCGAGTTCCTGCCCAGTTTAGTGTTTTCGGGAACCTTGCCGAGTTTTATCCATGGTATCGAACAAGTTCGCCAAAATGATGGTACATATGCTTTTAAATCGTCTTTTTCAAATAACCTAAGGGGAACAATGTCTCTTGAACAAAACGTTCCGTTTACAGGAGGGACATTCTCGATAAGCAGCGGGCTGCAACGTTACGACCAATACGAACCCGACCGCCTGTACAATTATACAAGTACCCCTATCAACATTACATACAGCCAATCTATTTTTGGGGTAAACCAGTTAAAATGGAGCAAAAAAATAGAACCATTGAAGTACGAAGAAGCCAAGCGCAGGTATTTGAAATCGATTGAAGGTGTTGCGATAAATGCTATTCGGTATTTCTTTAACCTGGCAAGCGCCCAGCAAAACTTGGCAATTGCCGAGTTCAATTATGCCAATAATGATACTTTGTTTAAAATTGCCGGCGGCCGCTACGGTATCGGAACAATCGGGGAAAACGATTTGCTGCAATCGGAGTTAAATTACATGAACTCCAGAGCCACACTTAACGATGCCAAATTGCAACTAGCTAATGCTAAAAACCGTTTGCGCTCCTTTTTAGGATTTAATGAAACCGCCGATATCGAAATTATGATTCCGGAAAGAGTTCCGAACCTTGACCTTAATTTGGACAAAATCATGGAACTGGCCAAACAAAGCAATCCCGATTTAATGGCTTTTCAGCGTCAACTAATTGAAGCTGAAAAGAATGTAGCTACACAAAAAGCATCCCGTTTTTCGGCCAACATTGATGTTGAGTTCGGTTTAAACCCGAGAGATGGCGGATCCGAACAAATTGCAAATGCGTATAAAAATTTAAAAGACCGCGAAGTTGTCAGTTTAGGACTAAGAATCCCTATTCTGGATTGGGGGCGTGGAAAAGGACGCGTAAAAATGGCGCAATCGAACCAGGATTTGGTAAAAGCCCAGATAGAACAAGAATTGGCTGATTTTGAACAAAATATAATTCTTCAGGTAAACCAGTTTAACCAGCAGGGCGAACAATTTGCCATTACTGCCAAAGCCGATACTATTGCCCAAAACCGGTATGCCGTATCTAAACAACGTTATTTGATTGACAAAATTACGATTACGGACATGAATAATGCCCAGAACGACAGGGATAACGCCCGCCAACGCTACCTTAACGCATTAAGCAACTACTGGAATTATTACTATACATTACGCCAAACAACCCTGTACAATTTGCTATTCGATAAACCGCTGGATGTTGATTACGATATGTTGATTGACTAAATTTTTGATTTTTGGGATTTAGCAATTTAATATAAATTAATTTTTTTTTGCCGCAAAAAACAAAGGTAAAATGTACATTTAGTACAATCAGGTACTATTTTTTAAGCTATAAAGAGGCATAATTACGGCAAAATTACCATTGCAGATAAAGTTATTGATAAATATAAAGGCTTTTGCGTAAAAAAACCGCCTCTAAAATGGCGGTTTTTTTACGCCGGTTAGCGCAACCGATAAAATAATGGCTCACCTGCAAAACCCTGTGTTTAGGCATAAAGCTTTGATAGCCGGAAAAGAAAAAAAGGAATATCAAGAACTCCCCTGAGTTCTGCCCTGAACGATTTGATTTTTGAGTTGAAA
>JAISFN010000122.1 GCA_031263585.1 Prevotellaceae bacterium
TGGAGTAAAGATATTTTTATATACCTTTGCACCCGCAAAACTAATCGGAGTTTTGCAAATTGTCCCATGGTGTAATGGCAGCACAACAGATTTTGGTTCTGTTTGTCTAGGTTCGAATCCTGGTGGGACAACATTCTGATAAAGGTAAATGCATGATTGTCAGACATAATATTCATGCGTTTTTGCTTTGAGCTAAGAATAGGAGTAAGAATAAAATCGGGTGATATTCTCCAAAGTATGCTAAATAGATAAAGCCGAAATTTCTGTAAAAGAGAGCGTTAAATGCTTACTTAAATACGTTTAAATGCCTGCGTATCATTTTTGACAAACAGCAGGTTTTACGGAATGCCCGCCGGATACGATGCCTCAGCTGGTAATTATTCCCCTCGGTACCTACGGTATATTTCTTTTCTGTACGATGGTTTTCCTTTTGAATACGGCTCAATCATCACTGGCAATACGCCCGTAGTTTACCCCTGAATCAGACAATTTTTTCTTCAAGTCTTCGGCTGTTTTCATTCCCGTTTGCCCCATGCAAACGCCACAATTTCGCGGCTATTCCTACGGCAGGCATAGATGAGCCAAAGCCCGACGCTCTTCTTTCCCGCATACGTCCAAAACTCATCTGCTTCCAAACAATCATAATACTCTTGCTTGAGCGGGATCATATGCAGGGAGTATAGCAATACCGGCAATAGTTTTTTGATACTGATATTCTCAATCTAAACGGTATCCCCTGATGCCTATCCCGCGGACAAGCATCAATAATATCTTTTGTGTTAGGGAAGAATGACAAGCTTTGTAACGCAAAGCGTGACCGCCGAATAAACTGCCGTCCGCATTTTTTGCATAAATAATTTTGTGTCCCGTCCGGTTTCTTAGCATTTCTTTTTATCTTTAAGTTTCGGCAATTGGGGTAATGGAGTGTGGTTTTTATTTTCATTTACAAAAATGAAAATTTATCTACTGATTGCTAAATATTTACAGCAGAATGCTTTTTACAACATTACCATAAATTATAATGATATGTATGAAGAACCTACGTATATATTCCACTTTGATATTAGCAATATTATTATGTTTTACTGTTTCTGCACAAAAACTTATATTTAGTCCAGAAATAGCCTTATCAAATGATGAAACAGTAATCTCTATTTCTAACCTATGTAATGGATATATAAATTCTTATAAAGAAGGTGCGCCTAATCTTAATTCAATGTGGTATAATGGGTATGAAGACATTATAAAATATTCTATCTCTAAAAATATATTTTATAAATATGGAGAGCAATTTACTTTTAACATCAGAAAGATATATGACAATTTTTATGAAATAAATACGATTTCACAAATCAATCCCACCCCAAACGGTAATCCTATAATTATTAAAATATACAAAGTATGTTCAAAAAAGCTTAATGGACAATTTAAATTATTTAATTATTTTGATGTAATAAAACACACACTCAACCATAATAATGAACTTCACATAGATCTCTATTACCCGAAATCAATAAATTTAAGGGAAGAAGACATTAAAGAAGCTGATAAATTTGTTGAAGATTTTACAGTGCTTTATAATATTGAACAACGAAATAAAATAATATATGTAGTAGCAAATTCAATAGATGAATGTTGGTCAATATTAGGGGTCACTTAATATACAGAAGTGAAAAAGATTATTCTGGTTTTACTACATATTCAAAAATTTTATTATCTACAAGGTCCAACCATATTCATGAATTAGTTCATGGAATTATGCTCCCATTATATCCTGAAGCGCCTCTATTATTGCATGAAGGAATTGCTACTTATTATGGAGGTGGTGCAGATAAAGACTATAGCTATCACGTTAATAATTTGAAAAAGTACATTGTCAAAAATAAAATCAATTATTCTGATTTAAACAAAGAGATTGAAGGAGAAACATCTTTAAACAATATAATAGGCGCTTTAATAATTGAACATACTTTGAAAATGCATGGATATGAGAAAGTATTACAGCTTTTTAACTGTATTGAGTATGATAGTATTTTTAATGAATTGGGCATAGAAAAAGAAGGCATAAATAATTGGTTACATGATTTAATTAATCAACATGAATAAAGAGTTATATAGCATTTTTACTATAGTGGATTATTATTCAAAAGTACTTCATGATAAAAAGTTGTTTTACTATGCTGATATATAGTATTTTAGAGAATAGCAGGTTAAGCTGGCAAACTCTTGAGGATACATTTACTGATCAATTTTTCTTCCGACAAATCTTATCAAACGATAGTTCTATTTATTTTTTAAAAAATATTGTAATTATTTTCAGATATTTAAGAAGTGAAACTTCTTCATCCCCTAATCCGAAACAATACCTCAAACTCAGAGGCTACTAAAAGCGGTTTATTGTTTATATTTGCAGCACTAAATTCAAATCATGGATGCAGCAGCAAATTATTCGGAAAAAGACATACAAACACTTGATTGGAAGGAACATATCCGTCGTCGGCCGGGGATGTATATCGGTAAATTGGGCGACGGTTCATCTCCCGACGATGGTATTTATGTATTACTGAAGGAGGTATTGGATAATTCGATTGACGAATATGCCATGGGATTTGGTAAACGTATCGATATCATCATAAATGAAAGCTATGTAAGCGTACGTGATTACGGGCGCGGTATTCCCTTGGGTAAAGTAGTCGATGTAGTATCGAAAATGAATACCGGAGCTAAGTATGATTCGAAGGCTTTTAAAAAATCGGTAGGGCTTAACGGTGTGGGGATTAAGGCAGTTAATGCTTTATCGGCTAAATTTGATGTAACATCATTTCGCGAGGGGCAATCATTTTCAGCATCATTTTTACGTGGAGAAATTTTAAACAGTACCCCAAGCGGCGCAGGGGAGGAAAACGGAACCTTAACGGCTTTTTTGGCCGATACCGAAGTTTTTGGCGAGTATAGCTTCAACATGGATTATGTTGAAGCCATGATTAAAAATTATGTTTACCTGAATGCTGGCTTAATAATTACGTTAAACGGAAATCCGTATACTTCAAAAGGCGGTTTGCTCGATTTGCTAAACGAGAATCTTAACGAGGAACCGCTGTACTCCCCTATCCATCTTAAGGGAGAGGATATTGAAATTACTCTTACACATGCATCGGGTTATGGAGAAAGTATTTATTCGTTTGTAAACGGGCAGCATACTACACAGGGAGGTACTCATTTGGCGGCTTTCCGCGAGGCTGTTGTAAAAACAGTAAAGGAGTTTTATAAAAAAGATTTCGATCCATCGGATATACGCACATCTATAGTTGCTGCAATTAGTATTAAGGTAGAAGAGCCGGTTTTTGAGTCGCAGACCAAAACAAAGCTTGGGTCGAAAGACATGTCTCCCAACGGTATTACGGTTCGTAATTTTATCAATGACTTTTTAAAGCAAGCTCTGGATAATTATTTGCATAAACATCCGGAGGTTGCTGATATCTTGTTAAAAAAGATACTGGAATCGGAAAAAGAGCGTAAAGCCATTTCGGGAATTCAGAAAATTGCCCGCGAACGGGCTAAAAAAGCAAATTTGCATAACCGTAAATTGCGCGATTGCCGCATTCATAACAACGATAAAAACGAACTTGCCGGGGAGTCGACATTATTTATTACCGAAGGTGATTCGGCCAGCGGCTCCATTACAAAATCGCGTAATGTTAATACCCAGGCAGTGTTTAGCTTGCGGGGTAAGCCGTTAAATACTTTTGGCATGACAAAGCGGGTAGTATACGAAAATGAGGAATTTAACCTTTTACAGGCTGCGCTTAATATTGAAGAAAATATCAGCAATTTACGTTATAATAAAGTGGTAATTGCAACCGATGCCGATGTTGACGGTATGCACATCCGTTTGTTGATGATCACTTTCTTTTTACAGTTTTTCCCAGATCTTATTCGCCAGGGACATTTGTACATACTACAGACGCCTTTGTTTCGCATACGTAATAAAAAAGAAACCATTTACAGTTATTCCGAGGAAGAAAGACTAAAAGCGATAAAAAAGCTTGGCATAAATGCCGAAATTACCCGTTTTAAAGGCTTAGGTGAAATTTCGCCGGATGAATTTGCCGGATTTATCGGTGAAAATATCAGGCTTGAATCGGTGCGTTTAAGCAAAGACGATTTGATTCAGGAATTATTGACATTTTATATGGGTAAGAATACGCCTGTACGCCAGAATTTTATTATTGACAACCTCAAAATTGAAGAAGATTTGGCTGAAGATATTGAAGTTGTAATATAATACAGGCATTTTGAAAAATTCTCTTGCTTTTATGTAAATATTAAAGATAAGCATTTCTAAAAAGACAATTTTAATATATTTTAATTATCAGTATGTTAAATAAATTTCACCAAATCGACTTGCAAGTTTGTAAAAATATTGTACTTTTGCATCCTCAAAAGGAGAGATGGCAGAGTGGTCGATTGCGGCGGTCTTGAAAACCGTTGAGGTGAGAGCCTCCGGGGGTTCGAATCCCTCTCTCTCCGCAATAAACATTGAAAATCAGACACTTAGCTGACTCGTACACGGAAAAGTACACGAAAGCATCCGAAATCGGGTGCTTTTTTTATGTCCACACCTCAAAAAAGAAGCCCGACTTGGGAAAAGCCGGACTTCAACATTGTACCTTGAAAAATCAAGGCTTCGCAACAATGTTCTGCAAAGTTACAAGAAAAATAAAAAAACTTTCCGAATGCCTGAAATAATTGTTTTTATCCAATTCAGAATCGGCACACGTTTCAAATAAAGAAATGCAATCACGCCGACCAAAAGGATATAGAAAATATATCGCCATTTATACGGGTCGGGTGCTGGTTCTTCATCAATCATCACCGTTTTTTCGGTGTTTGCAACCGCCGATTCGTTTTTGTTGATTTCGGTGGACGATGATTCTTTGCTTTCGCCTTTCGTTTCTGATTCGCTTTCAATAGTCGTTTGCTTGATTGACTTTATCGCAGCATTATCAATGTTGCCGATATTTGGTATATCCACACCACCGACATTGATTGCCGGGGTATGATTTACCGTATCACTACCATTTGGCGGGTAAAATTCAATTTCGGTAATTGTTATTTTTCCATTTTCCGTTTTTGTAGTATCAATCACCTTATCCACTTTCGCGGATTGTGATTCATTGCTTTGAATAAATGAATCATTCGTTGAAATTGTTTGTACACTTTTTCGTGTACTTGCACACGAAAGCAACACCAAACACAACATAAACACAACTATTTTTTTCATAATCAAATTGTTTTAATGGATTCAAGCCTGTTTAACCAACCTTTCAAAAACCTTTTATTTGTGTACTTCAACAACTCTTTTTCCGTTGCCTTTCTACCAATTTTTTTTTCGTAACTTGCAATACTTTTTTGGGTGATTTCATTGAAAAAATCAACACGCGCTTTGTAAATAGCATCGAACAATTGGTTGGGGTCTGCAAAATTAACAGCCGACAATGTTTTGTTGCCAACAAGCCCATCAGCTTGTACACCAAGTATTTGTTGTGGAATCACAATGCCATGCTTGCCTGAACCCCAAACCCAATCGACCAAAATATTAGCAATCTTTTGGGAATGGATTTTGTCAGCTTGCCACCTGTCCCAATAATGTGGTTTCAAAACACGGTTATGAACATCTTGCGTGGTTAATAACTTCAAATCATCCACATCAATATCGCCATCACCGTCCTTGTCATAACCACAATTATGCCAAGTCGCAATTGTAACGCCCTTGTTTGTTGCACCACCGGCATCGGCGGGGTCATTTACAAAACCGCCTTCCCAACGCAGAATGAAAAGCAATAATATATCAATTTTCGCCATTGTCACCCCCTTTATTTTCTTTAAGTTCGTGCAAATCAATGTCAAAATGCCTTTCCGTTTTATCAACAAGAATGCGTTGTGCTATCTTTGCCCACTTTGCATCATTACATGAACTTTCATTTTCAAGCATTGACCATATTTGCCAAAAGCATACCGCCCCGGCAATTATATTTGATAGCTTCACGGGTAAACCCTCAAAAATGAAATTTTCTATCAAAAACACAAGCACAATCAAGGCATACGTTTTTAATAATGTCATAAAAACACGTCCGGCGTAATTCGATTTGAATTTGCCGTCATTCGCTCCATGATATTTCTTTTTCACACGGCGCGACAAAGCCCAAGCCGTATAACAATCGCACAACACGGCGAACGTGCATATTAGAATAAAAGGAACGGTTGGTTCAAGGAAAGCCAATACCGCCCCCAATAATCCAATAATATATCTGCCCGTGGGTACGATTGCCTGTTTAACTAACTCATACATAACAATAGTTTTTAGGTGAATTGAAAACATTTACCAACTTTGACAATTGTAGTGTCCATTGGGTACAACTGCAATGATTCAAGCCCTTTGTCTTGACGTTGCTTGTTTATTATCGGTAAATTGTTTTCGGCTTTTTGAATTGCCCCAATCAATATATCCGAACCGGTAAAACAAGAACGGCGTTCACCTTCGGGCGTACCGTCATCTCGTTTCACAAAATCTCCATTGTCTTTGAAAGTAGCAAGAATCACTTGCATTTGCATACGCAAACCCGATTGATTTTTACCCGGAAATTT
>JAISFN010000159.1 GCA_031263585.1 Prevotellaceae bacterium
CAAGGATGAAATAGAGCGACTTGAAGACGACTATGAGGATGCAAAATTATTCTCAGCCGATATTACTCATAATCTCAACGAAATGGCAAAGGCGGTTGGATTATATGAAGTATTATGGCATCCGGAAGAAATTGGCATAACCATAGCTTCTCAAATGATATTGCCACTTGAAAAAGGAGTCAAAGAGTTAGAAGCGAATCCTGATAAATACAAAGTTTATAATCCCTCTAATGGCTGTGGCAACTATGAAGGTTTTGTTAGTTTCTGCAAGTCAGTTTTACAGAAGTGTCGTGAATATCCAGATGCAGTAATTGAAGCTGCCGGATAAGAAGAATCTTAATTCATATGATATGACCAACAATACAAAAATATCAATCCGCTTCTTCGATGATAAGGAAGTTCGTGCCGTTTGGGATGAAGAAAACAACAAGTGGTGGTTTTCTGTCTTGGATATTGTCGCTGTTCTTACTGACCAAGACAACTATGCCAAAACACGAAACTATTGGAAATATCTCAAAGCCAAGCTAAAAAAAGAAAACAGTGAAGTGGTTAGTATTACTACCCAGTTGAAACTTCTCGCACCTGATGGCAAGAAACGTTTATCTGACATGCTCGACTATAACGGTATCATTGCTTTAGGCAAACAATTCCCCGGCAAAAAAGCAAACCGCTTTATAGAGTGGTTTACTTTTAGCGACGAGAGCATTGATGGAAAAAGTAAAACAAAAGCATACGCCTTGTTTGAAAGTTCTTTTATCGACAGCATAGAAGTGGGAACAGCCAAAGGCTTACAACAGATTCATGCTTATATATTCGGAGGGCTTTACGACTTTGCCGGACAAATCCGTCAGAAGAATATCTCAAAGGGAGGCTTTCAATTTGCCGTGGCACACTTTCTCGGTAACACCTTAAAGCAAATAGAAGAGATGCCCGAAAATACATTCGACGAAATTGTCAACAAATATGTGGAGATGAACATTGCTCATCCATTCATGGAAGGCAACGGACGAAGCACACGTATTTGGTTGGATTTGATTCTGAAAAAGAATTTGAAGAAGTGTGTTGATTGGAGCAAAATCGGAAAAACTGAGTATATGGATGCTATGATAAAGAGTTCTACAAATAGCACAGAGCTGAAAACCTTGCTGGGAAATGCCCTTACAGTTGAAATCAGTAGCCGAGAAATGTTTATGAAAGGAATCGATTATTCATACTATTATGAAGAAAATGAATAACTATTGAGCAATAAAATGGCGACAACCTTACCGATAGTTATCCCTTTATCTGTCCCTCATTTGTACCACATACGCATAAATAATTAATAATCAACTATGTTTATTTTTGAAGAAGGAGGCAAGTAACTTTTGCGCCGACATACTTTCGGGAACAAAGTCAATCGGACGAAGTAATGAACTTGTATCCGTGTATTTTTTAAATAAGTCTTTCGAGTTGATATACCCTATCATATTATCGGGAGTATTGCGGTATACCAGTATCCGCGAATATCCGCTCTCGAAAAATTGCTTCCGGAGATTATCCAAACTCTCCTGTTCTTCAATAGTCTCGATTTCGGTACGGGGAACCATACATTCTCGTACTTTTACTTCGGGGAAACTCAATGCATTCTGAAAAATTTTGATATCATGCGTATGTTTCTTCTCACCTTCCTGTTGTGCTACCTCGTTGGATAAATAGTACAAATCGCGTTGGTTAAATAGCGTATTATCAACATTTTTACTTACACGAATGCCTATAGGCCTTAAAAACATAACCGACAACCACTCCGCCAACTTATTAACTGGATAAAGTATGATATAGAAAAAATATGCTGGATAACATAAATTTTTTACAAAAAAATTGAGGTTGATCCTGAATACTGCTTTCGGCAAAATTCGGCTGTTATTAACATTACCATTGTTGAAACAATAGTTTCGATAAGCAAAATGCTTCCGTCATTATGTACCAATCGTTTTAAAGGTTCGTTGAGCAGCCATGCAACAATAATACCATATATAACCAGCATTATATTGTTGCCAACCAACATTGTAGATATATATTCACTGGGGTTGGCCGTAAATATGCCCAAAATATGACTCCGGAATTTATTGCTTTCTTTTTTATCGAGTTCGAGAATTAATTTGTTGGATGACAGAAATGCGATTTCCATTCCGGAAAAAAATGCCGAAAATACCAAACATAAAACATACAAGTATAATAATAACATCAAGGCTCATTCGCTGGGGTTGGAGTGTTGGTATGTACTGTATCCGAATGATTTGTTGCAGTGGAATCGGGCGACATGGTAAAAAACACCGTACCTTGGAGCACCTTAACTAACTCGTACATTTTAAACTGGGTATCGGTAAAAAAACCCTTTGTGGCCGGAATAGTATCAGGCGGGCGGAAAATAACGGAACGAGAGTAACTGTATATTGCTTTATCCTGCTTCAAGGGGTCGTAAAACATGGTATCCGTTTCAATCCGCTGGTTAATTAACAGATTTCGGGCCACAACATTACGGTAAGCCTCGTAAAATTCAGGTCTTTCGATATATACCGCACTATCGGCAACAATATCGGCATTTGCCACAGCTATCCCAATAACAGTATCCGCTATATAAGAACGCCAGTGAATACCCGCTGGAAAATTATAGTAGGGGATATCGGCATATTGATAGTGTTTCACTTCAGTCGCCATAAAGTCGTATTTAATAACACCGTCTTCGGTATACAATACCTTCATATTTTTTACTTCTTCGGAAGGTAAACTGGACACATCAACCCCCGAAATCGTTTCGATTTTATCTTTACATGAAACGATAGTAGCGCTCACAACGAGCGCTACTGCAAAATTTAGTATTTTTTTATGAATTACTGTTGTCTGTACCACCCTTTTACTTATGTGTACGTACAATTGTTTTAACGTTTATCCCACCGCAATTAACCGTATATGGTTGTCCATCAAGAATATCTAGGTCGAAACAATCATCGTAAGAAGGAAAATGCTGACGGAACAAATTAATTTGCCTGTTCACATCGTCAACAAATTTAGTATCACTGCCTCCAACTTGCTTTGCTTTTTGCAACATATCAACAGCTACCCAAAATACCGAACGTTGACTAACAGGATCGTTACCGCAGCCTTTAATTCCGGCATAAATATTTCCTAAAATCATATATGCCTTACCGTTACGCGGGTTCGATTGTATTGCATGGTTAGCATACGTCATAGCCTGCCCGGTTTGCCCTTGTTGAAATAAAATACCGGCTAAAGTTGTTTGGTACAATGATTTTTCCATTGCATTGGTTTGTCCGTCAATAGCATCTTTATAATATTGTATGGCTTTATCAGTTTCGCCTTTCGACATAAACATGGCCGCTAAAGTAGATGCCGATTTCGGAGCCGGGTCTAATTTATAATACGCCTCGGCAGCATCGTAAAACAAATCGTTTTGAATACACTCACGGTTCAATAAAATATTCACAATCATACCTACCGTAGTAATATTTTCTTTATTATCTTGAAAACGTGGTGTAAACAACTTAATCAAATTGTCGCAATTTGCAGCATCGGTAGAGATAAATGCATTTTCAATAGCCGATTTACAATCTTGAGCATCTTGCAAAACAATTGTATCAATATTTGTTGCACGGCTAATTATTTTTATACGTTCATCTACTATTTCGGATAATTTTGTATAGATATCAGTAAATTTATCGGCATCTATTTTCTGGGCGTCATACATTTTTTGGGCTTCAATCATTGCTTTGGCTGCTGCCATTATTTCGCCTTTTTGCTTATCAGATTCAATTACGGCAAGGTATGCATCATAAACCTTTTGATTATCACTTGCATAAAATTCCTCAATAATATCTGCTTTACGATACATCAAATCGGCTTTGTTTACATTAAAATATTCCATACGTTTATCGTATACCATCAATAAAGAGTCAATTGCAGCTTGCTTTTGAGAAGCGTCGGTTAATTTACCGATACGGTCCCTCATTATGACGGCGCCACGTACATACAGGTTTGTACTCGATTTAGGACAAATACGCATAGCTTCACGCCACGGTCCATAAGCCGCATCATAATTTTTCCGTTTATACTCTTCTTCGTAAAAATTAAGATTTTTAATACACTCAATGCTATCTTGCGCTGTTGCTCCAAATTTTCCGCCTTGTGCTTGAGCTTTATTATTAAAAAACATAAACAACAGGGGAACAATCATTACTAATTTCAACACTCTCATGGTTACTTTTTTTATTGTTGGTTATTTATTAATGTCGTATAAAATATATATCCGAACTTCACTCCCATTTCGTTAACAAGTGTATTTTCTCCGTATCAGCATCTTTTTTTTCGCTTACCAAAAATTATACCAAAAACTCATCTGTTATATGCAAACAATAATCTACAAAAGCAACCTGCCCTCACAACTATTGAGAGAATCCGGTTATAATTTGCACGTTATTTTTACCTTAGACTAAGGTTATAGGTTATATAAGCTTGTCAAGTTTCAAAGGTACTAAATTACGGATTACAAATATGGGATTTTTTATTTTTTTTGCAAAATAAATTGTATCTCCACTCGTAAAAATAATCTTATAATAGGGATTGTTAGCAATATAACTCTCAATTTCGGCAATAGTCCCATTTAAAACACCCGCCTCGATATTTCCTATGTGTTTTTCCCGATTTTAGGAATATCGGGATTAATCCGTCCCATTAGTAATTTCTCTGTAAGAAGGTTTAACGCTTTAAGACGGGTATTTAAGCCCAGAGATATATTACCGCCCAAATATTCTCCGCTTTTGCCCACACAATCAATGGTTATGGCCGTACCGCACTCAAATACGATTATATCATTTTTAGAGAAAAAACGCCATGCCCCGATAGCTACCGCCATACGGTCGTATTCCAGTGTTTCGGGATCGCCATACAGGTTACATAAAGGAATGGTTATGTGATGATTAGATTTTGTAAACGTTTGTACTACTAACGATAAATATGTAATTTGCCGCTTTCTTCTTTTTTACCGAACATAATATGCCGTTGCTTACTTCCGGAAAACGGGCTAAGATATGCTGAACAGCATCTTTTATCGAAATATCTACCGATGACGTATAAATTATCTCCCCCTCTTATTAATAACTGAGTATTTCGTCGGGGAGTTCCCTATATCAATTATCAGGTTCATTTTCTAATTTCTGCCAGTATGTTTATAGCCCGGCTCATGGTATTTACATTATTAACAACAATGGATAATTTATGATTACCCTCTTTAACCTTAAACAATTTGGGACAAGATTGCACATGTTGTATAATTGATGCAAATACAGGTGTTTGATAGTAGGTTGATTTGGGATTCGATATAAAATACAAAACCATCAATCCATTTTTCAGTGTAATTTTCTCAAATCCTAATTTAATGGCTATATGCCGTAAGCGGATGGTTCGCAATAACTCTTCGGTCGACTGCGGAATAGGGCCGAAACGGTCGACAAGTTTTATTTTGAATTTTCCCAACTCATCGTCATTTACTAAATTATCCAGCTCGCGGTACAAACGCAACTTTTCACTGGCGTTACCGATGTACGAATCGGGAAAGAGTATCTCCATATCGGTATCAATATAACAATCGTTCAGATAAGTAGGTTCTACTGTACCGCTTCTTTGCCCGCCGGTTAAATTGTCTCCCGTATTTCCCAGTTTAAATAACTCCCCGTTCTCATCTTTTAACTCCAGCATGGCCTCGTTCAAAATGCGCTGGTAAGCTTCAAACCCTATTTCGGTAATAAATCCACTTTGCTCTACGCCTAATAAATTACCTGCACCCCGAATATCCAAGTCCTGCATGGAGATATTAAACCCGCTGCCCAGGTCGGAAAACTCCTCGATGGTCTTTAGACGCCTCCGTGCATCTGGAATTAAAGAAACAAGTGGCGGAGCAAGCAAGTAACAAAATGCCTTACGGTTCGACCGCCCCACACGGCCGCGCAACTGGTGCAATTCGCTCAGTCCGAAGTTTTGCGCCTGATTAATAATGATAGTATTAGCATTGGGTATGTCCAAGCCCGACTCGATTATGGTAGTGGCCACAAGTACATCGTATTGCCCCTCGATAAAATCGAGCATTACAGTTTCCAGCTGGTCGGCATCCATTTGTCCATGCCCTACAACCGTACGTATACCCGGACATACGCGCCGTATAAGGTCTTCGATATCCCGGATATCGTGTATGCGATTATGCAGGAAGAATACTTGTCCGCCACGTTCCACCTCATATTCAATAGCCTCTTTGATAATAGTCTCTGAAAATGTATGAACCTCGGTTACAATCGGGTGGCGGTTAGGTGGCGATGTAGTAATAATGGACAAATCACGCGCACCCATCAACGAGAATTGCAACGTACGTGGGATAGGCGTAGCCGTTAGCGTTAATGTATCTACGTTTAAACGCATTTGCCGTAAACGCTCCTTTGCCGCTACCCCGAATTTTTGTTCCTCATCGACTATTAAAAGCCCTAAATCTTTAAATATAACGTCCTTACTCAATATACGGTGTGTGCCGATAAGTATGTTCACATTCCCCTTTTCAACCTCAGCCAATGTGTTTTTTATGGACTTTGTGCTTTTCATCCGGCTGATATAGTCGATACTTACAGGGAACTCCTTAAAGCGATCATTAAACGTTTTATAATGCTGCAACGCCAAAATGGTGGTAGGAACCAGTACAGCCACCTGTTTACCATCGGTAGCTGCTTTAAATGCCGCACGAATAGCTACTTCGGTTTTACCAAAGCCTACATCGCCGCACACCAACCTGTCCATTGGGTAAGCGCGTTCCATATCGGCTTTAACGTCTTTTGTTGCTTTGTACTGGTCGGGTGTATCTTCATACATAAATGATGCTTCCAGTTCGTGCTGCAAAAACGAGTCGGGCGTAAAAGCAAAACCGTCAACAGCCTTACGTTTGGCATATAGCTCAATCAACTCTTTAGCAATATCCTTAACCTTGTTTTTAGTTTTCTGCTTTAAGCGTTGCCATGCTCCTGTACCGAGCTTGTAGACCTTAGGAGCTGCCCCTTCTTTTCCTCTGAATTTCGAAATACGGTGCAAGCCCTGTATGTTAACAAACAGCACATCATTATCCTGGTAGGTCAATTTAATAAACTCCTGTATTTTGCCGTTTACTTCGGTTTTAATAAGCCCGCCGAAAACACCCACACCATGGTCGATATGTACCACATAATCGCCTAATTGCAGACTATTCAACTCCTGTATGGTTATGACATTGCTTTTATCCACCTCGCCACGGATACGGAAGCGATGGTAACGCTGAAAAATCTGGTGATCGGTATAACAACAAAGTTTTGCCTGATGGTCGATAAAACCCTCGTGCAGCGATATGTTTACAGGGATAAATTTAATGGGATATTGTGCCGAATCAGAACCGAAAATGGCACGTAAACGTTCTATCTGATTTGTATTTTCGGCAATAACATATATATCGTAGGCATTTGTTTCATTTTCTCGAAAATTTCGCGCCAGCATTTCAAAATTTTTATTGAAAGTAGGTTGCGGTACGGTATTAAACTCTATTTCGATATTTTTTGAAGGAATACCCAAACGATTGAAATACACGGTTCGGAAATTTTTCAATTGTCCGGTAAACGATGTGCCGCTAATTATTTTATCCAGCAATTCATCACTGTTATCACGCAAATTATCAATTAACTCATGGGTAAATCCGGCATTATTTACCCAAAGTACCGTCGATGTATCTATAAATTCGAAAAACGATTCTTTGGTCTCCGTTTGGGCAACATGCTTTAAATTAGGAACAATACTGATAGCGTCAATTTTTTCATCGGACAATTGTGTATTAAGGTCGAAAGCCCGGATGCTTTCCACCTCGTTCCCGAACATTTCGACACGGTAAGGCTTATTTGCCGAAAACGAAAAAATATCAATAATTCCGCCGCGTATGGCAAACTGCCCGGGTTCATACACAAAGTCCGACCGTGTAAAATCATACTCGGTAAGCACCTCGCGTATAAAGTCGATACTCAGTTTATCCCCTACCTTTAAGCCCAAGGTGTTTTTTTGCAATGTATTTTGCGTAACCACCATTTCGGCAACAGCTTCGGGATAGCTAACAACGGCAAGCATTTTCGAATCGCCAGTTCCGGTATAATTCTTTAACCGATCAAGTACATGGGTACGTTGCACAATGTTTGACGAATCTTCATCCCCATACTTGCTGCTGCGCTTATAAGATGAAGGAAAAAACAAAATCGAATCATGGCCTTGCAGGCGGAGGTCTGTATCCTTAATACTTGCAGGGAAGAGCAACTGAAACAAGTCATTATAAAAATAGGCAGCATCATCCTTATTATCCAGTATAAAGATATTTACACCACCGTATTTTAGCAAATAAACAGCTGCGACAAGGCTTTTTGCCGAACCCACCAAGCCTTTTACGGATATCGAAGCTTTTACTGATTGTGAAAGTTCTGAAAATAAATGTTTTACTGATTTGTGATTCGAAAAACCAGTAATTAAAATTTTCCCATCCAAGTTTATACTTTTTTTTAAAGCTACAAAGGTATATTTTTCAATTGAAAATAATTCGAAAGAAATTATGATTTAGTATCACAACACACGATGTACGATTTTTTATATAATTTTCGATAAATAATTACATCTATTTGATTATCTTTATCTTATCAAACATCCAAGGTTATATGGCGCAAAGTCAAGGCATTCAAGAATTACACTACCGAACAAATCAAAACATTCCTTGACAA
>JAISFN010000167.1 GCA_031263585.1 Prevotellaceae bacterium
TGTCTTTTGCCGAAAAATAGTCGATAATATGATTAAGGCAATGTTTTAACATGAGGTTTTTGCTCTGCATGGGTACGACAGATTCTTCTACCAATAAATCAAATGTCTGTTTCCAATCGCAATAACTAGAACCACTTGATTTTATGACCGATACATTTTTATATTTATTATAAAACAATGTAAGATAATCGCTGGTAAACAGCCTGTATGAAGGGTAACAAAGCAAACTGTCGGATAAAAAATTATTTATGTTTGTATTAGCTGGGATATCTTTTTCAAACCCGTAATCAGCAAGGTAGTATTGCCAGTTTTTTAAATTGAGTACGTATTTGTAATAATCATGATAAACTTGTGGAATCGTGGTATCTTCTTTTAATAAAGAAAGGGCGGTTTTAAAATTATCTACATATTTCTGATATTGATTTTTCAGGTCGCTCAGGGGGATATAATCATCCTTGTATTTATTTTTCAACTCTGTTAGGCCCTGAGAATTTATGTCCTTCAAATTAGAAGTCATTAGCGCCTCAATTCTTCTAAAATGATGTCCCGTTACAAACAATAAAGCCAAGGGTTCCACGCCAAAATAGGTTCGACGCCCTTCGATATTGGTTAAAAAATTATAAGCCGACGACAAGTTCGCCGACCTGCTTGCAAGGATTGGATAATTAGCGCTGTCAAGCCTTATTTTAACAGTATCCCCTTTTTCCAATAAAAAATACAAATTTCCTATATTCCAATTGTACACAACTTCCAAATAATCATGACAACAATAAATTAGCGCTGTGTCGTTCGCACTTTGGGGAGTATAATAAACTTCGCCGCCGCTTATATCAGCATAGGATAACAAGCAGTTTTCTATAACACGTGTTCCCGAAGGGAAAACAAAATCGCTTTGTGTTGGTAAATCTTCAAAAATAATTACGATATTGTTACTGCCGGTATTTTCCCCGCCGTTGTTGCATTGAATGAGCAGGCCTGCAATTAAAACACATAATATCGAAAATTTAATAGCTTTCATATTTGTAGTTTTAGTTAATAGAGGAAGCTGCCTCAAAAGTTCTCCGGGTTGTCATTGGCTTCGCCGAACTCGTAAAGCTCGGTTCTGAACGAAGTGAAGAATCTACTTTGCTTGATAATAATATCCTTCGCTTTGCTTAGGGATGACAGGAACGAGCTATATTTTGATTTTTGAGACAGCTTTTTTTGTCATTACCAGGCACAGTAAGCCTGTATTTCTTACTCGCTTAATCTTCTTTGATACTTACTGATCCGCAATACCATGTGTTTTTGCAGCTATCACAACACCAATGAGCTCCATTTCCGCCATCGCCATACCAGAACAATGCATCTTCCTTAGAAATATTACACCTAACGGTAGATTTTCCAGCTATTACAGGACCAAGATAACCGCAAGTTCCCGAACCGCCTTTAATGTTTTTCATTTCGTTACTGCTCAATATATTTGAGCTGTTTTTTAATTCTGAAAATTTCATATTACTTAGATTTAATTTTACCTGTTTTTACATTTTCAGGCATTAGTAAAATATAATTTTTATTTTATATAAATGTTTGTATTCAAACAAGTATGTTTAAACTCCGCTTTCGGCGGGTAGCAGACGGTAAACACCCATTTGTTAACGCTTAGCTTTTCTTAATCGGCCAGCATCTTATACTGAGGGATCCGCCCGTATCTTATACGGGGAAATTTTTTTGGTGGAAATAAAATTACGCTTTTCGCCTTGAGAGTAGCTTTGCATAGTGTAATGTTTTACAAAATAACAAAAACTTACATTTACTAGGCTGTTATCATTTAGCGTCGAAGTTAAATAATGTTTTCGATGTATACAAATAAAAAACGCTTTTTTACAAAAAAAATCAAAATAATATTTTGCCCCAATACATGGGCGCGTAGGCCAGCAATCCATAGCGTCAAGCTGGGTGTAAAGAGGGAAGTTATTCATTGGATATTTTATTACTGTTTTTATTACATATTTACACCCGTATCATAGTTATTAATCGATTTTTGGCGTTGCTTGGCTTGTTTTTCACTTTTAAAACTGTATTCAATACCCAATAGAATCATCCAATTTCGGTCTTCCTGTTTTTGGTAATAATAATTGTAATAATTTGCGCCTTTAGAGTAAGTTTTTGATGTGTATCCTGCTAACCACCTTGCACCTATGCTTAATGATAAATTTTTTATTCCGCTCCATGCTAAAGTGATATTTGACTCCGACGCAATTACCGACTTAGTATTGGTAGAATATGATATAGGAGTTTGATACCAAAATACACTTAGCCTGAAATTCTTATAATTTGCAGATGCGTTAAAGTTGTATCCTATACCCCAACCGTCGTAGTACCTGTTTTTTAAATAATTTTTTTGACTATAAATGCCGCCATTTATCATTCCCCACTTTTTGAGTTGTAATCGCAAGTTCAAACCGAGCGAAATATGTGAGTATGAATTTATATTATCGTAAGTAGTGATATAAATATTGTCTGAATTTAAAAAGCTAAGTTGACCAATGTAGTCATCACAATAAGTATATTGCAAGTAAGGACTGAAATATAAATTTCCCTTTGAGTAAGTATAGCGCAAAGTGAATTTGTTATTATAATATGGCGTTAAGTACGGGTTTCCTCTGCTTATGGTTAAAGTATCACTGGCAGTGTTATAAGGATTTAGGTATAAGATAGATAGAGAATTTCGCCCCTTGTTATATTCAACAGAAACAGAGTTGCTGTTCGATATTTTATACTTTACCGAAATAGAGGGCAAAAATTCCCAATAATTATGTTTATATCCTGATACATCTGACGATACGTTAGCGACTCCAATTCCCATTTGGTAGAAAAATGATTTTCCTAATTTCCCATTCCCATTAACATGCAGGTAATTTCGCCACTCTTCCCACTCAACTTTCTGGCTCAGCTCCATAAATTTTGTGTGTTGCCAATATGTTCGGAAACCAGCTTCTATATCTATTAGCTTTGTGGGTAAGGTAAATACGGTTTCAAAATCGACAGATTGTTTTTTATTTGTCAGTGTCCTGTTGCTCTCATATTTAGAGTTACCATCATTTTCTTCGTAAATTAATTCATTATCGTATTTGTGCCGATTATATGAGCCGTCAAAAGCAATTTTCGTTCCTTTATCATTTAATTTTGTTTCATAATACGCATTATAAGTATGCGAATAATATGGACTTTTGCTTTTTGAATATATAGAATATGTATTCTCCTTGCTATTGTTTTTAGTTATTTCACCGGTTTGCAACAATTTGTTTTCCGACCTATCATCAATAAATGTGGCGCTGGCGGTAAAAAAACTATTATTTGTAGGGAAAATGTCGAAGCCGATTTGTCCATAATTCATCATCTTATTATACTTACCATTGCCATCTTGTTTAATTAATATTGTATCTGCATTTTGATATGTATAACGTTCATTCTTTTCGCGGTAATCATGCTCACGAAAATAAAAATTCTGTCCTGAAGCATATAATGCCCATTTTTCTTTTGCATACCTAAGGCCAATCCATGTATTGCCGTACTTAAAAGCATAATTCTGCTGTGTGGATATATTACCATAATAACCAGGCTCATTCGGGGCTTTAACAATTATATTGACAACACCGGTCACCCCATCAATAAGATATCGAGATGAAGGATTCACAACTACTTCTACCCGTTGTATTTTTTTAGGGTCAATCGCTGATAAAGTCAGACGATCCCGCTTTACACCATTAATTAGTATTAATGTGTTAACGCCCCCAGCCATATTAATCGTTTTTTGTAAAGGGTCAACAATTAACATTGGAACCTCCTTCAAAGCATCATAGGAGTTAACCGCGTTTTCCTTTGCATATTGACTTATGATAAATGATGCTCTGTTAGCATATTCATTAGAGTTATCAGTTACTACAACTTCGTCTAAGATATCAATTGTATTTGAGAGTACAATTACTCCAATATTTGTGTTTGCATTTACATTAATGGTATCAATCCTAGTATTATAACCAAGGCATGATATATGCAATGTATATTCTCCGTAATTTACATTGGGTAGTGCAAAGTTTCCCGATTCGTTACTGATTGTGGCGTAGTTTATAGAGTCGTTTTTTAATAAAAGAACTGTTGAATATGCTATTGCCTCTTGTTGAGTCGATAACAGCCTGCCATTAACATTTACTGTTTGTGCATTAAGCTGCCACTTTGGCACAATTGATAAAATAATAATGAAAATAAAAAATATCCTCATAATCAATAGTTTTAATTAAGTACAAGGGTTGTTAGAATGATGAAAATTAAACTTTGGTTTCTATTTACTGCTTTTCTTCTTTGTATATTTTTTGCGATATAAGTTCATTATTACTTTACTCAAGTTTCCCACCCTTAAAAAGCTTGTAAAATAAACAAAGGATTGCTTGAAAATTGCTATATTTGTATTATCTAAGTACGTATATATCAATCCAAACAATCCATTTGTTATGAATACAAAAATAGAAAAAATAAGTGAACTATCAACATTGATGAATAAAAATAATGCAGTAGCGTATGATTTGCTTCGCTTATTCGGCCTCTTCAAACTGGGGAGCCTTCTTTCGCGCCTTTCTCTGGAAAAGCAACAGGGTGTTCGTGCTTCTGATTTGATCATGGCTCTCTGTTTATTCCGTATCCATTCGGAAAGCATTTATTCGGCATACAATAAGAAATTCAATGATCTTCTGCAAGTAGGCAAGAATTGCTTCTATCGTATGCTTTGCCGCCAAAAGATGGACTGGCGGCGTCTTCTGTATGGTATGGTTCTGCGTTATAGAGCCATTCTTAGAAAGGAGAAGGTTGAGACTGACACTCCGCAAGCGCCGTGCTGCTACATCCTTGATGATACGACATTGGAAAAGACCGGGACTCATTTTGAACGTCTCAGTCGTGTATTCGATCACGTAGCGGGTAAATGTGTTTGCGGCTATAAGCTTCTCCTGCTGGCATTTTTCGATGGCAAGAGTACCCTGCCTGTTGATTTTTCCCTTCACGCCGAGAAAGGGAAGAAAGGGGATTATGGCTTTACAGCTAAGGAGAGAAAAGCGCAATATAAAAAGAAAAAAAATACGCCCGGTTATATCCGGTACAAAGAAGCGGACGAATCGAAACTTGAGATGTCTATTCATATGATGAAGCAAGCCTGGCAAAAGGGCATTTGTGCCCGTTATGCGTTAACCGACAGTTGGTTCACTTGTGAATCTCTTATCAGTCAAATCCAGCAAATAGGCAAGGGGGCTATTCATTTTATCGGTTTAGCTAAATGGAACCGGACGAAATACCGGATAAACGGGAAGGCTTATCGTCCGGAAGAGATTGTGGCCAGTAAAGCTCGTACACAAACAAAATCTTGCCGGAAATATAAATGTCAGTATATCGGTGTTAATGCTATACTGGGTGAGCAGATGGTCAGATTATTCCTTATCCGTTATGGCAAAAGTACCCGCTGGAGAATACTTCTAACCACTGACACACGTCTGTCCTTTGTCGAAGCCTTTGAACTGTACCAGATACGCTGGAATATTGAAGTACTAAACAAGGAGAATAAGCAATACATGGGATTAGGAGGGTCTCAAAGTCGCGACTTTGACGCCCAGATTGCCGACGCGACTTTATGTTTCATCACCTACATTGTCTTAGCCCTGGACAAACGTTTTTCAGCCTATGAAACGATGGGCGCCGTTTTTGAAGAGCGAAAAGCCGAATTGTTTGCCCTTACCCTGTGGCAAAGAATACTGCCCATAATAGTCCGGTTAATGGAATCTTTGGCTGAAGCTTTAGGACTTTACATGGATGAACTCATACATATCTTTATTCAGGACGAAGCACGTGCTGAAGAATACAAAGTCATGCTGGATGCTTTAGAGAAACATAAAAACAGGCTCGCAGCGTGATTAACATTCTTTATACCCATGTTAAAACCTTGATGTAATCAACCTTCCAAAGAAAAAAATGGCTGAAATAAAGTTAAATGAAGGGTGGGAAACTTGAGTAACTTAAATACATTTAACGCTCGCGTATTATTTTGGAGAAATAGCAAGTTTTACGGAATGCCCGCCGAATACGATGCCTCTACCAACAGTTATTTCCCTATATATTAACGGTATATTTCTTTCCTATAAGATGTTTTTCACCCTTGAATGTTGCTACAAAACTATCCCAATCATCGGTGGCAATACTCCCGTACTTTACGCCAAAACCTGACAATTTTTGCTTCAGCTCTTGGGCTGTTTTCCCAAACAAATGTTACAATTTCACCGTTATCCCTATGATAGGCATAGATGACCAAACCTTGTTCTTCTTCTCCCCCACATAAGTCCAAAACTCATCTACTTCCAAACAATCATAATACTGCCGCTTGGGACGGATCATATGCCGCGAGCGTACCAGCGCCGACAACAGTTTTTTGATGCTTATATTCTCAATTTCAGCGATATCTATGATGCCTATGCCGCGAACAAGCATTAATACTATCTTTTGTGTCAAGGAAGAATGACAGCCTTTGTACTTCAATGCATGGTCTCCAATAAACTGTCGTCCATATTTCCTGCACAAATAATTTTGTTGTCTACACTATAATAAGGGCAAGTACTTATACTGTCCACTATTTTACGGAGAAGTTCTTCCCTGTAATAAAATAGTCCCCGTTTTCTACGCTTATAAACACTCCACCCTATACGGCTTGCAAGGAAATCGGATAAAATACTGAAAAGCTGATGATCCGAATCAATACTCATATATTCGCATGTCAGGTACATAGCAATTAAAATTAACTCAATGTCTGAGAGTTTAGATTTACGTTTCTGATTCCGAAAATTCACTTTATTCTCTATTCTTTTCAAGCTTTCCAATATTTTTTCGTAATTTGCACTGAACTTGTTCATGATATTTAATAGACTTACAATTAGTTAAATATTGTCATTTATTTTATAACGAGTAAGTTATTTTGCTGGCTTAATAAATTGCCATGCTTTTAAAAATTTTTAGTAATTTAGTGTTTTACTTAAACGCTAAGATGATGAAATCATTATTATGTGTAACAAACTTATTATTGCTGGCAACATGTGACAGGATCAATATCCATACATTAGGTAATTCGCAAATGGATATAAATTAATGTTGAAGCTGATAAATGATGCCCGTACCAAAGGTTGTATGGTACGGTAACAAGCCTATACCAGCTGTACCTGCATTAAAATGGAATAACGATTTGGAAGAAGCCGTCCAAATGTATAGCAACGATATGTTTAAAAACTATTTCAGCCATGTATCCACTCGACGGCAAATCGACATTGCACGAACGTTTGAAAAAGGGGAGTTACAATTGGTTGCGGAATGCGGAAAATATTACATACGGCACATATAGATATGTGTAGGAAGTAGCGAAAAGCTGGTTGAACAGTTCGGTTCATTAAGAAAATATAATGAATGGAAATTATAAGGAAATGGGTGCCGCTTTAAAAAGCGACTATTGGGCACAAATTTTCGGTATATAAAAAGCAAATACTAAAAAATGATGATCTATATTCGGTTAGTATTGGTCATTTCATTGGCCAGTTTATGTATTACAGCTTGTTCAACGCAACATAGTTTTGAACAACAAGTGTGTCAAAGCGTTGAAAATCAATTGGAGCAATATTCAAAATCAAGCTTACAGGATTTGTATAAAAGTTTTTTTCAGGATAAATTTGGTCCCGGACATATAATCAGCGATACAAGTGCCGCCCGTCGCTATCTGGACAGTGAATTATCGTCGTTCGAAACCTCATCGAATCCCGAAGTTGAACCGACAGGCTGGGAACATAATTTTTATCGTGTAAATTTATCGCTTATAAAAAGTGGTAAAATTCCATATGGCGTTTTTTTTGATGCTTTTGTCGAGAGCGTGAACAGTATTAATCCGCCGACTGTTGAGGATTGGAAAAAAGAATGGACTGCAATTGAGAGAGTTATATCATCTATGAATTTGTCTTTGACCGATTTTGAGAAAGATAAAATCCGGATAGACTCGTTATTAAATGCCGGTAAATATGCGGTTCATCATAGCGCTGTATACGAGGAGACTTATCGTCCACATTACCGTATTATCAGCCGAAAGATTTTTGAAAGGCAGCTGCAAATGTATTTTGTTGAAAGTAGTAGCAAGATATAAGAGTTTTTTAATTGGAGATGTGATATGTGCACAGTGTTAATTAGTTAATGAGAAAATCAGAGAATGTGAGAATTATTTTCAAATTTACTAATTATCAAATTAAAAAAGTAGCGCATCGCATATCCACTTTATACTTAACAGCTAACACTAAATTAGTACAATAATACCAGATAAGATCTGTTCAATATTGTTAATCGTATTTGATAGACAGAAAGAGCAGAAAGCAGAGGTTTCCTTACACTCTTAAGTATAAGGAACCTCTTTCTTTGTTTAATTTTTTTCGTTTAAAGGGAATACTTTATCGTTTTCAAAATTGACCTGAAAAGCCTTCAAATTTCAATTTTACTCTAAATCATTTTGCGAGCAATTTGATGATCAAATTTGATTATCATTTGGGATAACCTATATGCAAATATAAAGAAAAAACTTTGTTATCAGAACAGATAACAAGAAAAATGGAAATAGAAGACAAATTATTGAAAGAAATAGGTCTCAGGATAAAAAATATAAGACAGGAAAAGGGTATACCTCAGCAAGATTTGGCCGATATCTGTAATTTCGAAAAATCGAATATGTGCCGTATTGAAAAAGGAAAGAACAATTTAACCGTTAAAACCCTATTCAAAATCAGCCGGGCCTTAGAGGTTACTATCAAAGAACTGGTTGATGTTTTGGAAAATAATTTGATTTAAGCATTGAAATTTTGTTTGCTTATTATCAGCCGGTTTAATTTGAAAGCAAAGCAAAAATACCGGTGTGATGCCCTTCGATATGAGTATTGTCGAACTTTAATTCGTAACTGATAATGAACTGATTATCGAACTGTATTAATGTAATATCGCCGCCTGTCAGTTTGCTTAATTGCTTCAGCTCTCCGTTTTCCAAGCTGCTGTATGTTGCCGCATGAATGATATTTTTTGAATTATTGTTTTGGTAGTAAAAAACTCCTTCTTCTACTTTATTCGCATTAATGCTGATTTCGATATATTTACTGGCTTTGCCATATGTGTCGTTCCCGAAATATAATGTTATTCCCTTGCTATGCCCGATATATCCCATATGATGTGCAGGGTAGGCAAGTCCGTTAACCGAAAAGCTATTTTGCTTGGTGGGGTCATCGCCGTTATTGTCCGATGAGCAGGAACTAAATATGAGGGGAAGCATGCACAACAGCTCAATAAATAATTTTTTCATTTTCAGTGTTTTTTTATTCGATTCACAAAAGTACTAATTATTAACGATGACGTACAATGATTCCGGCATATTCTTTACTTTTGCAGAAAAGCAAAACAATGGCAGGCGTATATATCCACATCCCTTTTTGTAAGCAATTATGCTCATATTGTGATTTTTATTTTAGTGTATCGCTAGCACGGAAGCAGGATATGCTGGATGCTTTGCTGTACGAAATGGACTTAAAAAAGGTGGAGGGAGGCGTGTTATCGGAATATAATGAACATGATGTGGCAACACTTTATTTTGGCGGGGGAACTCCAACTGTGTATTCACCATGGGAACTCGAAATGCTTGCCAGTAAAGCATTATCGCTTTTTTTACCCAACGGGATTGAGGAATTTACAGTTGAAGCAAACCCCGACGACCTTACTCCCGAATATCTGGAGAGCTTAAATGCCATAGGCGTTAACCGATTAAGCATAGGGATACAGTCGTTTACCGACCGCGATTTACGCTGGATGCGTCGCAGGCATACAGCAAGACAAGCCATTAATAGCGTTGTTAATGCCCGAAAAGCAGGATTTAATAATATTTCAATCGATTTAATTTATGGAATTCCCGGGATGAGCGAAAAAGAGTGGGAAGAAAATGTCAGGCAAGCCTTGGAATTAAATGTTCCTCACTTGTCGGCATACCACCTGACCATTGAGTCGAAAACAATTTTAGGAAAGCAACAGAAACGAGGATTGTTTAAACCTGTTGATGATGAGATTAGTGCATGGCAATATGCCCTCTTCGAAAAATTAACAGCAGAAGCAGGCTATATTCATTATGAAATTTCGAATTTCGCAAAACCAGGTTGTTTTTCAAAACATAATTCATCATATTGGCAACAAAAACCATATATTGGCATCGGACCTTCGGCGCACTCGTATGATGGGAAAAATTTGCGGCGCTGGAATGTAGCTAATAATAAAAAATATATTGACGCTTTATTCTCGGGTAATATTTATTATGAAGAAGAACATTTAAGTATTTATGACAGATACAATGAATACATACTAACATCATTGCGTACAAGCTGGGGTATAGATATGTATGGAGATATAAATAATAAATTCGGTGATGAACTTTATTCGTATTTCCTTAAACAGGCTATTCCGCTTTTAAATGCGGATAGGCTTGAGTTTGAGAACGATTGCATATATATACCGTCGAAATATTTTTTTGTTTCCGACTCTATTATAAACCGGTTGTTTTATGTAAGTTGAACTTCTTTTATAATGAATTGTTGTTACTTTATATAAATTTTAGAGTTAAGAATCAAGTGTCAGTGCAAACGTATGAAAAAACAATCAAGCATTACATGTTGATGTGAAAAATGGAAAATACTGGATTACCTGCAGTGAATTTGCAATGATGTAAAATTTTGATTTATACTCAACCGTTACTGCATTTGGGTGTACGACAAAATTCCTTATCAGCTAACATTTTTATAGTCAGTGATTATTTTCTTGATTAGATATTGTTTCCCGCTTTTGTAGCAAGTCCTCAGATTGATCATTTGTTTGAC
>JAISFN010000169.1 GCA_031263585.1 Prevotellaceae bacterium
GCACGGGAAACGGGCGAAAAGTCTCTTTAAATACGGGTTAGAGCTTATTGCAACAGCGTTACTTAACCCGATTACTATACCCGAGATAGATGTCTTTAAATTTTTGTCATGTACTTAGCAAATGTATACATAAAAAAACCGGCGATATATAATCGTCCGGTTCCAATATCTTGCAATATATTATCAATTTATCTATCAGGCTATTCTGATAGTATAAATAATTCACAGGATAGCATCTAATTTTGCTGTAAATGTAGCCTTTGGCGCTGCACCTACCTGCTTATCAACAATATTTCCGCCTTTAATAAAAATAACGGTAGGGATATTGCGTACACCATATTTAACCGCAACGCCATTGCTTTCGTCAACATTAACTTTAGCGATAACGGCACGGCCTTCGTACTCATTTGCCATTTCTTCGATTATCGGGGTAATCATGCGGCAGGGACCACACCACTCCGCCCAAAAATCAAGTACTACCGGTTTATCTGACTTCATTACAATTTCTTCAAAATTCGAATCATTTACAATAACTGCCATATTTGTTTATTTTTTAAATTAAACATTTTAATATCATTCGGGATTACAAAGTTAATATTTTTATATTTATTGCATGCAACACCTTAATATGCCAATGATTTATAGCATATTACGTATTGTGTTTTTCAGTTAATACTATATTTAAAATCATCGTTTTGTATATAAGCGATAAAATCTTTAGTGATCGCGATTTTAAATTTCCGCGAAAATAATTCGACCGATATATTGTCTTCCGGATCAACCAGTTTGAACCTTAGTTCAACTTTACCTTTATTGTTTACAGTTACCTCTTTAAGTTCGTCAACAAAAAAGGATGTTACATTGTTCATAGGCATCGAAATAGTTAAACTTTTAATCATTTCGTCGCAAGCATTGCCCAATAAATTAATCGACTTTATTTTGAATTCCAGTTCTTTCGGCGAGTCTTTTTTACTGTCGTCATTGTTCCGGTTATACGAAAAACGCTCTTGTACCGTTCCCTTTACCAATAGGAAAAGTCCTTCGCGCAAATACTTCAAAAACGTATCATAATCGCGTCCGAACAAGCGGAATTCATGTGTTGCTGAATAATCCTCCAGCACAAATGAGCCCCAGGGTTTGCCGGCTTTACTTATGCTTTCTTTTGTCGAACTAATCAATCCTGCAATAATCAACTCTTTACCGTCATACAAGGCCAAATCGCTCAAATCTGAAATTTGATTTGTTGTAAAATTCTCTATTTCAAATTTATAATCATCCAACGGATGGGATGATAAATAGATACCGATGAGTTCTTTTTCCCGTTTCAATACTTCTAATCGGCTCCATTCAGGTGCAATGGGTATTTCGGGCTTTAATATTTCAACCGTATTGGTTCCGCCAAATAGCGAATTGGAATTCACGACCTTATCGGTTTGCACCTTGTTACCGTAACGGATTAAAACATCGATAAATGGCTCGTTTTTACTGTTAATACCGTAAAACTGATGCCTCTTCATGTTGTTAAAACTGTCGAATGTCCCTGCAGCTGCCAGTGATTCGATATTTTTTTTGTTTACAGCCGAAAGATTAACCCGCTCTACAAAATCAAAAATATCGCTGAAAGTTCCGTTTTTACGTTCCTCAATTATATTATCAACCGCATTAACGCCCACATTTTTAACGGCTCCCATGCCGAACCGAATATCACCCTCTTTGTTTACCGTAAATTTCTGGTAGCTCTCATTAATATCGGGGCCTAATACGTTTATTCCCATGCGTCGGCACTCATCCATAAATTTGGTTATTTCGGAAATGTTTGACAAGTTACGACTTAATACGGCCGCCATGTACTCGGCAGGATAATGGGCTTTTAAATAAGCGGTTTGATAGGCTACATACGAATAGCAGGTTGAGTGCGATTTGTTAAACGCATACTGGGCAAATGCTTCCCAGTCGCTCCATATTTTTTCGAGTTTAGCTTTCGGGTGTCCATTCTTTTCTCCGCCTTCCAAAAACTGCGCCTTCATTTTATTCATCACATCAATCATCTTCTTACCCATTGCCTTACGCAACAAGTCGGCCTGTCCCTTTGTATAACCGGCCAGTTTTTGGGACAAAAGCATCACCTGCTCCTGATATACTGTAATCCCGTATGTATCTTTTAAATATCCCTCCTGCTCGGGTAAATCGTAAACAATGGGGGTCGCCCCATTTTTACGCGACACAAAATCGGGGATATAATCCATCGGTCCTGGACGGTAAAGGGCATTCATCGCAATCAAATCCTCAAACTTTGTGGGCTTAAGCAGGCGCAGCCATTTCCGCATCCCGTCCGACTCAAATTGGAACGTACCCACTGTATCGCCCCGGCTGTACAATTCGTATGTTTTGGCATCGTCAAGGGGTATTGCTCCGATGTCGATAGTTATTCCCCTGCCTAAGCGAATGTTTTCAATACATTCTTTAATAATCGACAATGTCTTCAGCCCCAGGAAATCCATCTTTAAAAGACCGACATCTTCAACCTCCGTTCCTTCGTATTGGGTTACCAAAAACTCCTCATTAGTGTCCTTATCTTTCGACACGCAAAGCGGGATATACTCTATTAAATCGTTTTTACCAATAATAATTCCGCAAGCATGTACCCCGATATTACGTACCGAGCCTTCGAGCACCTGAGCATATTTTAACGTTTCGGTAACTAAGGGATCGTTCGAGTTCTGTTCCTTGGCCAGTTCTGGTACACTAGCAAAGGCTGTTTTCAGGTTTATTTTCGGTCCTTCGGGTACAAGTTTTGCCAAGCGATCGGCTTCCGGCAAAGGCAGCTTTTGCACACGCGCCACATCGCGGATGGCCGATTTCGCAGCCATTGTGCCGAATGTAATAATGTGGGCGACTTTTTTGCGCCCGTATTTATCCTCTACATATTTCAACACCAAGGCTCGTCCGTCGTCGTCAAAATCAATATCAATATCGGGCATCGAAATACGATTGGGATTCAAAAAACGCTCAAACAGCAAATCGTACTTTATGGGGTCTATATCCGTAATTCTAAGACAATAAGCTACAACCGACCCCGCCGCCGACCCCCTGCCCGGTCCCACCGCCACGCCCATTTCGCGTGCTGCAGCAATAAAGTCCTGTACAATAAGGAAATATCCGGGGAAACCCATACTCTTTATAGTGTTCAGCTCAAAATCAATACGTTCTTTGATCTCCGGCGTAATTTCAGCGTATCTCCGTTTGGCTCCCCCGTATGTAAGATGTTTCAAATAATCATCGTCATCTTCGAAGTCTTCGGGTATCGGGAAATCGGGCATAATAGGGCCGCTGTTTATATCGTATACCTCTATCTTATTTGCTATCTCCATTGTATTTGCCAACGCCTCGGGATGGTCGGGAAACAAGGCCTCCATTTCGGCCTGAGTTTTCATCCACTCCTGTTTGGTATAACGCATCCGCTTGACCTCTTCAATATCCGTCCCGGTGTTTATACAAATCAAGCGGTCGTGTGCTTCGGCATCTTCGGCATTTACAAAATGTACGTCGTTGGTAACAATAAGTTTAACACCCGTTTTTTTCGCCAGTTCGATTAAGCCCTCGTTTACAAACTGTTGTTTTGGATACACGTCTTGTGCCGAATTCGGGTCGGATGTGGGATGGCGCTGCATTTCTAGGTAAAAATCATCACTGAAATACTCCTTGAATTCTAGAACAAGTTTTTCGGCCTCATCCATTTGCCCCATACGTATAAGCCGGGGTATTTCGCCACCGATACAGGCAGTCGATACAACCAACCCCTCATTATATTGAAAAAGAATTTCTTTGTCGATACGCGGACGCGAATAAAACCCATCGATATACCCTAACGATACCAATTTGGCTAGGTTATGGTAGCCCGTTTTATTTTTAGCCAGTATGATAAGATGGTTCCCACGCTGATCAGCTTTCCCCTGTTTATCAAAACGGCTGCGCTGGGCAACATATACTTCGCAACCCACAATGGGTTTTATTTCGTATTCTATGATTTTTTCACCATTCTCATCCGGTTTTTCTTCACTGTATTTTTTAGCTTCTTTTAAAAATTCCTTTACTCCGAACATATTACCGTGATCGGTAATGGCAAGGGCTACCTGCCCGTCGGCTTTGGCCTTAGCGAACAGCTCCTGTATGCTCGATGCACCATCGAGTACTGAATATTGAGTATGAACGTGCAAATGTGTAAATTTTGACATAAATCCCTAAATTGAAAATTGTTATATACAAACAAAAAATTCAAAACACTACTTACCAACATTTTCCTATAAACAAGAAAGATTATTGGAAAAAACAAAGTTAGGCAAAATACTCGTTTTAATTTTTGCTGTTAATAAAAGATAATATTTTATAAAACTATTATTTACCAGCTACTTAACAATTGTCACTCGGCTATGTATCTGGGAATAAAAAAACTGTTCGAAGACCTCTTTTTCAGAGATGCTTCGAACAGTTCGCTTCAAAAATAAATGCTGTTGTATTTATTTAGGAGTTATTGGTTTTGATTACATAACGCTGAGCAATACTCTTGAGTCTGTTTTTACCGGTTTATCTGCCGAATTTAAGTGAACCAACAGGGTACTCCGTTGCTGCGAAGTAATTGTATTTAATATCAGTTCGCTTTGTTGAGCAAGGTAATAATCGTATTCATCTTTGCTCGATTTTGCAATCCATTTATACTTATCAAGTAACATTTTCAGTTGACCTTTCAATATCGACTGTTTTTCCGAAAAATCTTTCAAAATCTGTTTCTGCTGGTTTAGTTCTTTCGAGATCGACCGATTCAAGTGGCTGTATTGTTCGCCTAAAAAATTCAACTCGGCATGTAATAAACCTTCGCTTTCTTCAAGATTTTTTAAAATAATTTCGTTTTGCTCTTTCAAATAATTTGCAAATTCATTATCATATCTTTCAGAAGCATTCTCAAATCTTTGTTTTATATCCATCAAATAAACATCGAGCATAAACCAACTTTCAGAATACGTTTTCATTACAAGTTCGTTTTGTTCATTCAAATATTTTTCAAACTCCCTTATCTTTTCATCCGATTGTGCAAATATTGATGACAACCCAAATACTGATGAAATGATTACTAAAATTATATACTTTTTCATATTCGTAATTTTTAAAATTTGTTTTCTACTTATATGACGATTCATTTTCAAATTCGTTACAAGAATTTGTATATTATTATTCAAATCACATTATATAAATAAGTTATACTCATTTATTGAGTCGTTGATTTGCTTATATTCTTATTAACAAATTAATAAATCACTCTTAACATATCGACGCATTACCTAATTGTCAGCAAATTAAGTAATTTAAAATATATATTGCCGTATTGTTTTATATCTACGCAACATTTAGTAAATTTGTCTAGTAATAAACTTAATTAATAGAATTATAAGGTTATTGGAAGAGTAAAAATAAGAACTCGGGAAACTATATAAAACAGAGTTTCTATTCGGTAGTCCGTAAATGTTGTTTAAGTTTACTCTATTCCAATGAAAAAACTTCTATAAAAGAATTTAGTGGGCAGGTACATGTTTCCCGTCGCAGGCTTGAGTGACTCTCCGCTGCAGGGGAACTCTCTCAAAACAAACATGCAGCCTTGCCTATAGTAGAAAGTCGAGAGGCCAAAGCCAAACTCGAATCCGTTAAGGATCTATTACCTGACATAGTACAAGAACATAGCCGCAATCTGAATCTTATCATAGAAGAACTCAAAACCAATTACTATATTCGGGCCTGTTAACTTACTATGCAGAATTTTTTAAAAGGTTTTGGGGTATAAATGGAAAAGACTTAGACAATCTCTGAAATCTTTCCGTAATCAAGAGTTTTTTCAACTAAATCCAAAGTGTTCGGGTCGCTTAGCTATTTACATAAAGAAGGTTTTATCGATTTATACCATGGCGATGCATCTCATTTTGGCCTCACTCCTGATGTGTTTTATACCTGGCGACAAAAAAATGCTCAAATACTATTGCTCTGGCGAAAATCCAGTGGATTAACCGTCTTTGCCTTATTGACCATAGATTCTAAGAAGGGACACTACCCTTTACAAGACAATTTAAAATTCAGCGAATTAACGGGCTATCCGGATGCTTTTTGTAAAACGATCAATAAGAGAACTGTTATTGTCTTGGATAACGCGCCTATACAGAGAAGCAGTTTGTTCAAATCCAAGATTGAGCAATGGCAAAAGAAAGACCTTTATATCTTTTTCTCGGCTCCATATTCTCTTGAATTAAACAAAATTGAAATTCTTCGGAGATTTATAAAATACAAGCGCTTATCCTTTGATGCTTTTCTTAACTTCCAAAATCTCAAAGAATGCTTGAACGACATATTAGCCAATAACGGAACAGAATACGGCATTAATTTTTAGCAATTCCTTATTACATTAAAAAATGTCGTATATTATGACAACCATTTTCAACTACTCGAAATTTTTTTAAAGGATGTTATATAGCACTTTCCTTCTATTATTCAGAAAACAAAGCGTATTTTTGTTTAATAAAGGATTACATTGTTTACCGGATAATACCGTAAACGTTATGGGTTTAAGGGATAAAGACAATAAAAATTTATTGGCTTTATGTGTTTTGTTTTATGTGATAACAAGCTAAAACAAAATTTCGACAAGTATTAATTAATAATAATGCATATAAAAACAAAATTCAACAAATTAATTAACTATGAGTAACATTTTTAGTTCTTCGATCGGTAAGAAGCTCATTATGAGCATTAGCGGTTTATTTTTGATTGTCTTTTTGTTACTGCACTTATCCATAAACCTTGTGGCTATTATCAGTAAAGAAGCCTATGCAGTAGCCTGCGAATTTATGGATACTAATATCTTCATCCAGATAATGGTACCTGTACTGGCACTGGGTTTTGCCATACACATTATTTATGCCATTATCATTACGCTTAAAAACCAAAAAGCGCGTCCGGTGAAATATGCAATAACCAGTACGGCAAAAGCATCGACATGGGCATCGCGTAATATGTTTGTGCTGGGTATAATTGTTTTAGGCTTTTTGGGTCTGCACCTCGCCCACTTCTGGTATAAGATGCAGTTCCAGCATCTTGTAATGGGAAAAGAAATTGCCCCCGAAACAGGGCATATCTTGATTAGCGCCTTGTTCAAGCAGCCCTTGTATGCTATCCTTTACATCGTATGGATATGGGCGTTATGGTTCCACCTTTGCCACGGTTTCTGGAGCGCATTCCAAACCATAGGTGTTAACAATCAAAAATGGATTACTCGCTGGCAGTGCATTGCTAAAATTTATGCAACAGTTGTAGCCGTTGGTTTCACAATTATTCCCCTATATTTCTTATCCGGGCTGGCTTAATAAGCTTCAGCTGACAATCAAACTATCATGAAAAAACCTATCATACTCGCAATTACTTTTTTCGCCTTGCTCTGCTTCTCGAACAAAGCAGAGGCTATTCCGGTATTTTATTCGTTTGGTGGTGAAAAGCTTAATACCATGTACGATTTGCCCAACGATTCAACAACAATGTCGGCCGATGGTTATGTTAACATCGGATGCAAATTCAAACAATTCTCCATTTTCTGGATTCCGATCTGGAACTGGGACGAGCAATATTGCTTTGTTGTTGAAGGTAAAAATAACACATACTATTCGGCAACAACACAGCAAATTAAAGAGCTTGCCAATGAATATAACGTTAAACTGGCAGGAGCCAGCCCTTCGTTTTGGAATAAAATCGGGGGTAAAATAATAGTTTGTATTCTATTAGCCCTTATTATCTGGGGGTATATACCGGGAAAAAAGAAGAAGGATGACGAAGTAACTGCTACCGACACAATGTAGTGCAGGATAAATTACTTGATAATAGTAGTAACTGAAATAATCTCGAAATTATAAATAACATGTCCGACAATAAATTGCAAGCAAAAATTCCCGACGGGCCATTGGCAGAAAAATGGACCCGTCATAAGGCGGATATTCGTGTGGTAAACCCCGCGAATAAGCGTAAACTCGAAGTTATTGTAGTGGGTACCGGATTAGCCGGAGCATCGGCTGCCGCCTCACTGGGCGAATTGGGATATAATGTAAAAATATTTACCATTGCCGACAGCCCCCGCCGTGCGCACTCTATTGCTGCACAAGGAGGTATTAACGCCGCTAAAAACTATCAGAATGACAACGACTCGATTTGGCGTTTGTTTTACGATACCATTAAAGGCGGCGACTATCGTGCACGCGAAGCCAATGTATACCGTTTGGCCGAAGTCAGCGGGCTTATCATTAACCAATGTGTTGCACAAGGCGTTCCTTTTGCACGCGACTATGGCGGATTGCTCGATAACCGATCATTCGGTGGATCGCAGGTTTCACGTACTTTTTACGCACGCGGACAAACCGGACAACAACTTTTATTAGGTGCTTACGCCGCACTTAACCGTCAAATTGCCAAAGGTTCGGTAAAATCGTACAATCGTTACGAAATGCTGGATGTAGTACTGATTAACGGAAGCGCCCGCGGTATTATTGCCCGTAACCTGGTTACCGGGGAAATAGAACGTTTTGGCGCTCACGCTGTTGTTATTGCATCGGGCGGATACGGCAACGTATTTTTTCTATCGACAAATGCTATGAACAGCAACGGTTCGGCAGTCTGGCAATGTTATAAAAAAGGCGCTTATTTCGGTAATCCCTGCTTTGCGCAAATCCACCCGACATGTATTCCGGTACATGGCGACCAGCAGTCGAAACTGACCTTGATGTCCGAGTCATTACGTAACGACGGACGTATCTGGGTTCCGAAGAAAAAAGAAGATGTTGAAAAACTTCGCAAAAAACAAATAAAAGCCTCACAAATTCCGGAAGAAGACCGCGATTATTATTTGGAGCGCCGTTACCCTGCATTTGGTAACTTAGTTCCCCGCGACGTTGCTTCACGTGCTGCCAAAGAACGTTGCGATGCCGGTTTTGGGGTTAATGAAACAGGATTGGCTGTATTCCTCGATTTTTCTACAGCTATTAACCGTTTAGGTAAAAAAGTGGTTGAAGACCGTTACGGTAACCTTTTCCAAATGTATGAAAAGATTGTGGATGTTAATTCGTACGAAGAGCCGATGATGATTTATCCTGCTATTCACTATACTATGGGTGGTCTTTGGGTTGACTACAACTTAATGACAACCATCCCCGGTTTATATGCAGCAGGCGAAGCCAACTTTAGCGACCACGGCGGTAACCGTTTAGGTGCATCGGCACTTATGCAAGGTTTAGCCGACGGTTACTTTGTGTTACCGTACACAATTGGCGATTATTTGGCTTCTGAAATCCAGGTTCCGAAAACGGATACTAAGCATCCGGCATTTGAGGAAGCAGAGAAAGCTATTAAGGACCGTATCAATAAAATATTAAACATAAAGGGTAAACGTACTGTCGACAGTATACACAAAGAGCTGGGCCATGTTATGTGGGATTATGTAGGCATGGCACGTAACGAGGCCGGATTGAAAAAAGCTATTGAACGTATCCGTGAAATTCGTAAAGAATTTTGGTCAAATGTTTTCATTCCTGGCGAAAACGACGAGTTTAACCAGGAGCTTGAAAAAGCTACACGTGTAGCCGACTTCCTTGAAATGGGCGAACTGATGGCAATGGATGCTTTGCATCGCAAAGAATCATGCGGCGGGCATTTCCGTGAAGAAATGCAAACCGAAGATGGTGAAACAAAACGTGATGACGAACACTTTATGTATGTGTCAGTTTGGGAGTATAAAGGAGAAAACACCGAGCCTATAATGCATAAGGAACTGTTGAATTACGAATTTGTAAAGGTGTCAACACGGAACTATAAGGATTGAAGATTTTAGGTTTTTGAATTAACATCAATAATGGACAAAACGGAGTTAAAGAAATGTATAAAAGAATTTGCATATCGATGTGTAAATTTAGCGCTTCCCCTCCCGAATGATATACTGGAAAACCACCTGAAAAACAGTTGATTCGTTGTTCAACATCTATTGCTGCTAATTTTCGTGCAACGTGTATGCTTTGATCTCGAAACGCTTTCGCTGCGAAATTGGCAATTGTTATTGAAGAAGCAGACGAAATATGTTTTAGGTTAGAATTTATTATTGAAAAAATATTTTTCCGGAGGCAAAGGTTCAAGCACTTTTAAATGATGCAAATGAACTTACAACTACATTCGTAGCATCACATAAAACATTATTAAAAAACAAATAAACCAAAATCTTTACAGATAAAATCTAAAATCTAAATATTCAATTTTAAATTATTAAAGTTATGTCAAATATTGGATTAAATTTAAAATTAAAGATATGGCGTCAGAAAGATGCCAAAAGTAAGGGTAGGTTTGAAACGTACGAAATTAAGGATATATCACCCGATTCATCATTCCTTGAAATGCTTGACATTTTAAATGATGAATTAATTCGCGATGGCAAACAACCTGTAGCTTTCGACCACGATTGCCGCGAGGGTATTTGCGGTATGTGCTCGCTATACATTAATGGTCGTGCTCACGGTCCCGATGATGATATTACTACTTGTCAGCTACACATGCGTAAATTTAAAGATGGTGAAACAATTACCATCGAGCCTTGGCGTTCGGCAGCTTTTCCGGTAATTAAGGATTTGGTAGTAACCCGCAACGCTTTCGATCAGATTCTTCAAGCAGGCGGTTTCGTATCGGTAAATACCGGCGGTGTACCTGACGGTAATGTAATCCCTATTGCAAAACCGAAAGCCGACGAATCAATGGATGCGGCTGCATGTATCGGTTGTGGTGCATGTGTGGCAACATGTAAAAACGGTTCGGCTATGTTATTTGTTTCGGCACGCGTATCGTCACTGGCATTGTTGCCTCAAGGTAAAATTGAGGGTGCGCGCCGTGCAAAAGCGATGGTTGCCAAAATGGACGAACTGGGCTTCGGCAGTTGTACCAATACACAGGCATGCGAAATGGAATGCCCTAAGAATATTTCAATTACACATATAGCCCGTTTAAACCGCGAATTTTTATGTGCTAAATTGCAAGACTAATTTTTCTTTATAAAGAATAAACGACTAGTCCTAAATAACTGTTACAGTTTCATAATGAGGTCTATTATTGCAAATAAACAAACTCAAATAATTTTACAATGAAATATCTCAAAATTTTAACATTAGCAGCCATCGTAGGTTTTAGTACTGTCATTGTATTTGCATAAAAGCCGGGCGATTTTGAGGCAAAGGCACAATAGAACGATGCAGAAATCCAATACAGATTAGGGCATTGCTATGACCTATGGCGAAGGCGTGAAATCTGATTACCCAACGGCTTTTCAACAATACGAAAAAACGGCAAAACAGAAACACGCAAATGCTAACAGAACTGGACAATTTTTATTGCAACGGTTATGTAGTTGAAAAAACTATGACAAGGCAGTAGTGCTGTTCAAGGAAATCGAACAGAAAGGCATGATTCATGCAAAATACTGATTTTACACTTGTTATGCAAAATGGTAATGGCGTTGAAAAAATTTGGAAACGGCTTTTCAGTGGTATAAAAAAGCGGCGGAGCAAGGATACGCATCGGCGCAAAATAGTTTAGCGAATTGCTATTATTACGGTGAAGGTGTTGCTAAAAATATTGAAACGGCTCTTGTATGGTATAAAAAGCCAAGAAGCAGGGATAAGCTGACGCGCAAAAAACGGTGGAAAAAATTGCCATACAAAAAATGTCGAAGACGGAGCAGTTGCAGACACTGAAACAAGGAGATGTAATATCGGGAAATTACACAAATCGCTAGCGCGAAGGCTCTTCTTCTGCAACCATTACAGGAAAAGTAATAGAATAGAATGCCGATTGAACTGAAATTCTGATTGAAATAACAAGAGCAAGACCTACATTGAAGACGACAGGTACGACAGTGGCACCGATGTTCACGCTTATTATAAAGAAGAATACAGAAAAATTTCGGACAAAATCTGGGTAAGCAATCTGCATAGCGTTGACGAAAAAGATTATGTTTGGGTAAGAATAATTGATTAAAGAAGGAGCAATTATTATAATTTATACTGAAAAAGGAATCCAATTATGTCTGGAATAAAAGACTCGGGAAACGATGTTTACTAATAACAAATAATAGATATATGACTAAAAATACCTAAGTACATGACAAAAATTTAAAGACCTTTATTTCAGGCATATCGATAAGGTTAAGTAAGTATTTTGCAATAAGTTTCAGTCCATATTTAAAGAAACTTTTCGCCCATTTCCCGTACTTGAGGATTTTGATCGCCTTAACGTTTTCATTGACAAAACTCAAACGACATACGCCCACGCAAATGTCACCGTAATGAGGGAAAATAGTTTTTCAACACGTCTTAAATCTGTCAAATGGGTATCTTTGATGTTGAACCCTCTCTCGACTTTAAAGCTCTGAACGCCATTTCCACCTGCCAGCGTTCTTTATAATATTGCAGCGCGTTTTCCGGCTTGTTTAACAATATAATTATTTGCAATTCATGCGTTTTATTATATATAATTTTTAAAATAACAAGAAAGCATACTTGCCCCTTGATCCGTAAAACTGGTACAAAACCTTGCTCTCGCCGCGTTTCAGGCCGTTGAATGCACAAAATGTCTTAAAGCAATGGCGGCTTGTGAGCTAAAATTTTGAAAATTAAGCGGGCAATCAAATTGGAGTCCAAGGCTTATTCCTTCATGAACTCTTGAATACAGTATAACGAGGAACCCGATTTTGCAGGTGTTTTAAATGCCGTCGCTAGCTTGCAGAAGCTGACTTCATGCACTTTGTTGAGTATACAAATTTTTGGTATAGCAAACAGATTTCGTATTTGGTTTAATAATTTCGCATGAAAACTGTAATCAATATGACACTCCAGTTTCAATAAAAAGAATATATTTGTACTGGATTTCACAAGGCAAACAGCAATATGATTTTTTTCGGATACATATCATCGTTGGTGATTGCTGTTATGTTGGCCATGTTTTACATAGGCAATGTAACACAGGTTATTATATTTAAGATTAAACACAAGCCGGAGGAAAGCAAGGAAATCCGCTTAAACGAAATCAACCCTAAGGCGCCTCCATATTTTATATTCGAAACCAAAACCGATATCATTAGTAAATCGGTAAAATTAATAAACACCATAAAGTTATTACAGGCATTTACTTATAATTATCAGGCCGGTATTTTAAAAACATATTATTATACCAATGACGGTAAACCGCCATTGGAGCTCTGCAAATCGGCACTTTTTTCACGCCCGCCACCGTTATCCTATCATAATGTATAAAAAATGCCTCTCCCCTGCCCTAATCTTTTGGAGGAATTGGAGAAGCAGTTTTTTAAATCCTTGTTCGATTTAACGTATAATCTTTTCAGTTAAAGGTAATTGTTGAATTAAGAGTTATCAAAAGAATTTATTGCTATATTTTATCATCCTGAACGAAGTGAAGGGCTTCTTTCTTATTAAGCTATACGATGCTTCACTGGCGTTCAACATAACAACGGCAACTATAACATTAGTTGTTATTAATTGCTTATTTACCAAAGTGCCAAAGTTTATGAAACATATAATCGTCACATTTTCATTAATTTTTTTAATGTCGGATGTAATACAGGGGCAGGACATGCTCAATAGTCCCGACACTACAACTGTTCGCAAATACACGCTCGATGAGGCGGTGGTATATTCTTTCCACGAGGGTAGCGAAGTAAAAAAACTACCAGCATCAACATCGGTAGTTACCCAAACGCAATTAGAGCGTAACCGCATAAAGTCGCTCAAAGACCTAACATCATATGTATCCAACTTTTTTATGCCCGATTACGGATCGCAACTTACATCGCCCGTATTCATCCGAGGTATAGGTTCGCGCATCAATTCGCCATCAATAGGCTTGTATGTCGATCATATCCCTTATTTCGACAAAGCTACATTCGATTTCGATTTATACGATATACAATATATTGAGGTTCTACGGGGTCCACAAGGTACGTTATACGGGCGGAATACAATGGGTGGCATTATCAACGTTTTTTCGTTATCGCCCGAGAATTACCAGGGTACACGCATAAACCTGTCGGGAGACAATTACACCGATTTAAGGGGAGGCTTCTCTCATTACAAACAGGCGGGAGAAAAAACAAGCTATTCGATAGCCTTGAATTACAGTCATAATAGAGGCTATTTTACGAATATCTACAACAACGAAAAGGTTGGCAAAACCCATATCGGTAGTGGTAAACTGCGCCTTATACACAGGTTTAGCGATGCGGTGCGGGCCGAGGTTTTCACCCAATACGAGCACAACGAACAGGACGGTTATCCATATGCCATGCTGGATAAAAACAATGCCAGCATTGCAGCTATCAACTACGACGAACCCAGTTTGTACAACCGCGATTTCTTTACAGTAGGCGGAATATTCGAATGGAAAACAAAAGAGTTTGTACTACGCTCGACTACAGCCTATTCATACATAAAAGATAAGCAGCAGGTCGATCAGGATTTTACACCCCTGGCGCTTTGCCTTGCCACACAACAACTGAAACACAATATGGTGTCGGAGGAGATTATCCTAAAATCGGATACCGACAGGAACTATCAATGGCTGTTCGGCACTTTCGTTTTCTGGCAGCAAGCCGACCAGAATGTTTTTCTTGATTTTAAAAAAGATGCCGTAAAACAGGGAATGTTTCCGGCCGAAGTTACCAATAATATGAATTACGATAATCCGACTTACGGATGGGCTGTTTTTCACCAATCGAAATATGATAATCTATTTACCAAAGGTTTATCGCTTGCTGCAGGTGTACGGCTTGACGGCGAATATGCCAAAAGCGATTACACACAAATAGTACTGATGAAGCAAAATGGGGCTAAAGTATCGGGCGCCGAACTGAACTCGAAGCTTGATTATTTGCAATTTATCCCCAAATTTACGGTAAACTACAAGCCGGTCGATGTGTATTCGGTTTACGCATCGGTAGCCAAAGGCTATAAAACAGGCGGATTTAACAGTGCCCCCGAAGATTTGAAAGATGTTACATTCGACCCTGAATATAGCTGGAATTACGAGGCCGGTATTAAGTTGAATTTTTTTGACGGACGATTAGGCTCCGAAGCATCAGTATTTTTAATTGACTGGCGCGACCAGCAAATTTACCAGTTCAATCCCAATGGAGTAGGTTCTATTTTACGCAATGCGGGAAAATCGGCAAGCAAGGGTTTTGAATTACTATTGAAAATTGTGCCCGTGCGATTGCTTTCGATTACAGCCTCGTACGGTTATACGCATGCTACGTTTAAGGATTACAAGAACAAAAAAGGCGATGTAGTTATCGATTTTGGCGGTAATTATATACCTTATGTGCCGCGGAATACGGTATCGGTAAATGCAAATTACCCGATTTATTTCAACTCCGGTTTTCTGAACTGCATCAATTTGAATGTACAATACCTCGGTGCAGGTAGCCTTTACTGGGACGAGGAGAATTTGCATAAGCAATCATATTATAACCAGTTTAATACCAGGGTTGCTTTCAAAATATTCAACATTGCCGAACTAGGCGTGTGGGCGCAAAATATTTTTGATACCAAATATCAGACTTTTTATTTCGAAGCTCTTAGCAATTCGTTTGTACAGCATTGCAAACCCTTTTTAATCGGGTTGGATTTCAAGCTGAATTTATAAAATTACGAATATACAAATGTGCCAATAGCGAATAAATAATTGATAATAATCATATAATTTATGACTTAAGATTACATATTTTTAAAATATTGATAAATATCAGTACCATTCATGTGAAGATTTATTGGACTTTATTTAATAAGTAATATCATTAGTGTCCAGTAAAAAATCGCATTTGCTATTTGAAGTATTTTAAATATAGTTAGTTATATAGATTTCTGAGCCAACAGACTTGAACTTGTAACTTTGTGTGCTATAATATAGTATTGCATATGTTCCATAATAAATATGTTTTTCTCAGTTGGTTACATTCTTAGATAGAAATCACTTTAACTACCTTGTGCGTAAGTTTGATGGCGATAAGTATGTAAAACACTTTAGTTGCTGGAATCAATTGCTCGCATTGATGTTCGGGCAGTTGTCAAACAGAGAAAGTTTACGTGATCTCATCATAGCATTGGAAGCTCATCAAAAGAAAACTTATCACTTAGGGCTTGGCAAACATGTTACCAGAAGCAATTTAGCAAAAGCCAATCAGAATCGGGCTTACCGTATCTTTGAAGCATTTGCCTATTACATGCTTGGACAAGCACGCATGAAACACAAGGTAGACATTTTTAAACTTGGTGGGAATGTTTATGCCTTTGACTCTACAAGCATAGATCTTTGTCTGTCTTTTGCTGGGCGAAATTCCGTAAGAAAACGGAAGTATAAAAGTTCACACCTTATATGATGTAGAAACTCAAATACCCGCTTTCTTTCATATAACGACTGCATCAGTACATGACAGCAAAGCTATGAATGAGATTCCTTACGAAACAGGTGCTTATTACATCTTCGATAGAGCTTACAATTGCTTCAAGAACCTATTTAGGATAGAAACACTCGATTCCTATTTTGTTGTAAGAGCAAAATCGAATTTGCAGTTTAAAGCTAAACAATGGAAATGTCGATTACCGAAAAACGTGTTGTCTGATGCTGTCGGTGAACTGACCGTTTATAAAAGCTCCAAGGATTATCCCTCGCAAATACGCAAGGTCTGTTATTGGGACGAAGATCAGAATCGAAAATTTACGTTCCTTACCAATGTCACGGAGCTATCACCATTGCAAATTGCCGAACTCTATAAAAACAGATGGCAGATTGAGCTGTTCTTTAAATGGCTCAAGCAGCATCTTAAAATTAAAAAGTTCTGGGGTGATATGGAAAATGCAGTAAGAATACAGCTTTATTCTGCAATTATTGCTTATTGTCTGGTTGCAATCATTCAACATGATTTGAAACTTAACAGAACAACATATGAAGTTCTGCAGATTTTATGTATATCTCTCACAGATAAAACCTGTTTGCAAGATCTCTTTAACAAATCTAATTTCAAAAATGACAAAGAACGAAGCGGTTCTTGTGAACCAAATTTATTTAATTTTTAACCGTCTACTTGTAGTGGACAGCAATGATGTAATAGGTCCAAATATTTGGGTGTACGACAAAATTCCTTATCAGCTAACATTTTTATAGTCAGTGATTATTTTCTTGATTAGATATTGTTTCCCGCTTTTGTAGCAAGTCCTCAGATTGATCATTTGTTTGAC
>JAISFN010000101.1 GCA_031263585.1 Prevotellaceae bacterium
CCGGAAGAATGAGTTGAAACAACTTTACATATGGATTTTCTGTTTTCATAGACTACAAAGATAAACTTTTCCATTTTTTAACCTATAGTACAAACACAGGATTTTGCAGGTGAGCCGAGTCGGCTTCCAAATGAACTTCGCCTAGCAGCACATGGTCGTGCCGTGCCGCTTCCGTATAGCGTACCAGGCAAGGCTTATTGTAGCTCAAATCAATAATCGTATGAGCCTTGATACCGCCTTTCTTTCTGCCCTCTCTGGGCAAACGTCCACAACCTTTCAGTATATCCTTAAACAACGTTATGGTAGTTGAATCCATGGCGTATAGTCGCTTTATATCAAGCTTTTTCAACCGACTGTCCGATAAAATGTCGCAGTGTTTGCCATAAACAGCCATGTAAATAGCGCCAAACACGGCACTGTTACGCCGCTTGTTAGCATCGGATAGCGTACTGCGGCGTACCATAGAACCAACCTCTAAATGGACAAGCTTGTGTGCATTGCTCAACATCCCTATTACTAACTCCCTTAGTGAATGATACCCCTCTATTACACTGAATAGCATGGATATTAAATGCTTGCAGGTGTCAAACTGCTTTACGTAGCGTTCGGCTGCATGTGGCTTCGCAAGCTTGTTGATATTTACTCCCTGTGTATAAAATAACAGCTGACTTAATAGGGCTGTCCGGTAAAATTTGTATTTTTGCTCATGGGTTACATTGTTTTGTTGTGATTACAAAGATAACCCTTGAGCGGGTCATTTTAATATGACCTGCTCTTTATTTTTTTACCGGACAGTAGTGATCTATAATAAAGATTTTTAGCGATAAAAAAATGAAAATTGACCAACTTACTAATTTTTTTCATGCTTTTTTTACGTCGAACTCAGGTTGATAACTAAACAAATAAATAAGATTTATTTAAAATGAGAGAGAAATGAAAATTGGAAATTGTGGATTAATATTTCTGTATAAAAAAATCTTTCATTACCTTTGTCAAAAAGTTTTCGGCACATGTAAAAACAGCGCAAACACAAGCTGAAAAGAACCGTTTCTAAATCGTTAGCTTACCAAAATCCGCTCTTTGCAACTTCTTGATAAAGAGGGGAAATCAATAAAATTGTTATTTAAAGAAAGTATGGATGAGCCTGGCTATAAGAATTATATCATTTTTGATGCCGATTCGGAGGTGAAATGCAAAAATACCGGAAGTTGTAAGAAAAGGAAAACTACGATTGAAGAAAAGGGGAAAGAATTAGCTGTTGATTTTGAATTGTTTCTTTTCCCGAATGATGAGGATGACGGAGATGTTGAGTTGCTTTGGGAAAAAGTAATTAACCGGAATCACAGTAGGGTATTGATATATTTTGAAAGTTTTGAAACATGTTTAAAACAGCATAAAGACGATAATGGTTCTTTAATATATAAGACTCCTAATCAAAAAAATAAAATATATACCTACATTTCTTCTCAAAAAATAAGTAATAAAGAGAGGACAAAGTTGTCGGCAGGAGGTTTTATATTTGAAAAATCGGAATATTGGGATTTAGATTGTGAATATCTTACTACATTAAAAGATTTTTTGAGAAAAATTTTGAATGAGCCTGTTTCTGCATGAAAAAAAAAGTGTACATAAATGCGGCAACGGCAATTTGCTCGGACGGGAAAACGGGAGGCGATGGTATTTTACATGTAGTTGAACCCGATTATAAAGAAATCATAACCAATGCCAACCTGCGTCGGCGCATGAGCCGTATTGTAAAAATGGGTGTAGCTTGTAGTTTGCAATGCTTCGAAAAAAACGGTAACAAACCGGTTGATGCCATTATTACCGCAACAGGTTTAGGCTGCTTAGCTGATACTGAGAAATTTATGAACTCGATAGTCGAAAATAATGAACAATTGCTGAATCCTACGGCTTTCACGCAATCGACGTTCAATGTAATAGGAGCGCAAATAGCTCTATTGACAAATAACAAATCGTATAACAATACCTATGTGCACCGAGGGCATAGTTTCGAAAGCGCCTTACTTGACGGAATGATGCGTGTGAACGAGGGCGATAAGAATGTGCTGGTGGGCGCTATGGACGAAGCTACGCTTTTTACCCATATGGTTATGCAACGTATGGGCTTGCTTAAAAATACAACAATGGGCGAGGGCTCGCAATTTTTTGTACTGGCTGATGAACCGGAAAAGCATATCGAATTAAAAACAGTGCAAGTATTTACGGGTAAATTCGGTTCGGATGAACTTGTAGCCCAAATACAGGAATTTTTAAGAGATAATAATCTGAAAGAAAAAGATATCAACCTACTGATTACCGGTGAAAATGGGAATACCGATTGGGATAAAATTTATGCCGCAATTCATCAAAAGCTATTTTCGACAGCGGTGAAACAAACCTTTAAACAACTATGCGGCGAGTACCCTACAGCATCGTCATATGCTTTGTATATGGCTTTTACTTGTTTAGAGACCGATACCGCCTTGCAAAACGTATTGATATATAACAATTACAATACAATGACTCATTCGTTAATTTTGTTAGGGCGGTGAATATCTGGTTAATTCTTATATTGGTTGCGGGAATATCTTTATTCTTTTTTTATGCCTCGTACAGCATGCGTTCAGGGGTGTACATAAAAACATTAAACCGTAACCCCAAGGCTGGTAATGTTGTTGCATTGACCTTTGACGACGGGCCTGACCCTGTTCAAACACTTAAAATACTGGACATTTTAAAAGAACATGATATTCAAGCGTGCTTTTTTAGTATTGGCCGGAAAATTACAGGAAATGAGGATATAATCCGACGAATGAAAGCGGAAGGACATTTGGTAGGAAATCATAGCTTTGCCCATTCAAATAAATTTCCGCTATATTCGTTGAAGCGGATGATAGCGGATTTAAAAGCCTGCGGGGATGAACTGGCGAGGATTACTGGCTGTGAAACAAGTTTGTTCCGACCGCCTTACGGTGTAAGCAACCCTACTATTGCGCGGGCTGTAAAAAAAATGAAGTATACTGTTATCGGCTGGAATATACGCACATTCGATACCTGTTCGGGGAGCATCGAAAAAATAGTGAAAAGGGTTGACAAAAAACTTTCTCCCGGATCGGTGATTTTACTGCACGATACAATGGATTTTAGCGACATATTGCTGAAGTCGATATTGGCCATGCTGAAGCAAAGATGCTATAAGGTTATAAGTATTGATGAATTATTTAACTTTAACTTTTAAGTAACTGATAATAATTAATGTTATAGTTACCTCCACCTTGTTCAGGCTGAAAAAATATATTGATAAACTCTTTTTAAAACTCAATAAAATGAAAAATATGCTCGGTATAATTTTTATGCTAATCGCCTTTCAATCTTCGGTTTTTGCTCAAATGAAAGAGATGAACGATAAGCAGGAATTTGAACAAAAACTGAAACAAACCGCAAAGAACGTAAAGAGTATCGAGAGCGATTTTACCCAGCTGAAGCATCTGGATATATTTGATAATGATATAAGCTCAAAAGGAAAATTTTACTACAGGCACAACAATAAAATTTGTATGGATTACACAAGCCCGGTAAATTATCTGATAGTAATTAACGGCGATAAGCTGAAAACAGTTGCCGATGGTAAAAAGTCTGTGGTAAATTTGGGGTCGAACAAAAGCATGAAAGAAATGCGGAGTATGCTGGCGGCCTGTATGTCAGGCGATCTTTCGCGAATTTCGTCCGATTATGATTTGGAGTATTTCGAGGACACGAAGTATTACCTGATAATTGTTAAGCCTAAAAATAAAACCGTACGCGATTACATCAGCGATTTTCATATTTATTTGGATAAAAAAGACATGTCGGTTGATAAATTGCGTATTTCCGAAAATACCATCGATTATACCAATTATCAGTTCAGCAATAAAAAATTCAATTCCTTGCAGAATGACGAAAAATTTTCGGTTAATTAGCCTGTTGTTTATATTATTGCTGACGGTATCCTGTTCGGGAAAACTGGTGTTAAGCACATCGGATGTGCATGCTTTGATAAAAACCGATAGCGAAATGCAGCAGTTTAACATGCAACTAAGCTTTAAACAGCAAAGTTTTACAGGCATGTTAATTGTACAGCGAAAAGCCGATAGCGAAATACGTATAGTAGCCGCCACTTATTTCGGTCCTACCTTGTTTGATTTCGGTTTAAAAAACGGTGAATTTGTAGTATACAATTGTATTAAGCCGTTAAGAAATAAAAATCTGATTAAATTATTCGAAAACGATTTTAAACAACTATTTTTACCAAACCGAAAATTCAGGAAAATAAAAGAATATGAGGCGTATGAAGAACGGGTATCAGGATGGAATTTCGGAAAAACTGTTTTTTTTATGTATAAAAACATCGAGCGGTTTGTAATAAAACACTCATGGATTGGTACTACAATACAACTAGATAAACTGATGGGATAGCAAGCATGCTGATAAGAGATTTTTACACCATAGGCGAAATAACAAACGATGCAGACCTGCATACCGTAAAAGTGACGCTGAATGCCGGACACGCTGTTTACAATGGGCATTTCCCCGGGCAACCGGTGTTGCCGGGAGCATGCTCGTTGCAGATAATTAAAGAATGTGCTGAATATGCGGTGAACAAGGATTTGAGATATAGTGAAATACAGTCGTGTAAATACCTTTCGGTAATTAATCCGATTGACGACAATGTTCTGGAAATTAGGTTTAACTGTAAGGAAAGTGAAAACGGCATAAAGCTTACTGCCGACGTTGACCAAAAAGAGCAGCCGGTTATTAAACTAAAAGCCGTTCTAACAGTAATGTAAATGGAAAACGATTTTTGGCATACAAAAGCGGCGCAACTGGGCATTATTGTTATTATCCCCACCTACAATAATGATAAAACTCTGGCGCAGATAATTAATGGTGTAAAGAAATATTGTCATGGTATACTTGTGGCTAACGACGGGTCGACCGATAGTACAGCCGAAATACTTGGCAGCATTGATGATATACAAACAATAACTTTCCCTAATAACAAAGGCAAGGGGAGCGCTTTAAAAACCGGATTACTGGCGGCACGTGAACAGGGCTACCGTTATGCTATTACAATTGACTCCGACGGACAGCATTACCCGTCGGATATTCCTGTGTTTATCAATGAAATTGAAAAAAATCCCGATGCTTTGCTGGTCGGGGCGCGTAACCTTGCCAGCGACAATATGCCGGGCAAAAATACGTTTGCCAACAAATTCTCGAATTTCTGGTACAGGGTGGAAACCGGTAAAAAACTTACCGATACCCAATCGGGCTACCGCTTGTATCCGCTGTATAAAATCGGCAACATGAAGGGTTGTACTACCAAATACGAATTTGAACTCGAAATAATTGTTTTTTCGGCATGGAAAGGTATTCCTGTTAAAAACATTCCGGTTAATGTATATTATCCTCCGCAGGGTGAGTGGGTATCGCATTTTCGACCATTCCGCGATTTTTTTCGTATTAGCCTTGTAAATATCATATTGGTGTTTATCGCGTTTTTTTGGATATATCCCAAATGTTTTTTCAAAGTGCTTACATGGGCCAATGTAAAGGCTTTTTTTAACAGGTATATCATTCACTCGCCCGACTCGAACATGCGAATTAGCCTTTCGGTAATGCTGGGGGTGTTTATGGGCATTGCACCCATATGGGGTTACCAAATGATTGTAGCTTTGGTGTTTGCGCAATTATTGCGTTTGAACAAGGTGATTACCCTGGTTGCTTCCAATATCAGCATACCCCCCATTATGCCTTTTTTGTTGTACGGCAGTTATGTTACCGGATGTTTGGCGTTAAGCCGCCCGGTATGTTTGATTTTAACGGACATATCACTCCATAATATGGCCAATGTGTTGACACAATACCTGATAGGCAGTGTTATTTTTGCAGTTTTATGCAGTTGTATTGCCGGGATAATTACCTTATGCCTGCTCACGGTTTTCAGGAAAAGGAATGTGCGTAACGAGCTATAGGGTGTCTGGCGAATTTATGGCATTGTTACCAATATGAGCCCTCCGCCAGCACAGATTTGCAGGTTCGTGCCAACAGAGGGTTTTATACCGAATATTTCATATTGTAGTTCCTTTATTCAACCTTCACGTTAATTCCTTCGCTATGTGCGCTGAATTCAGGTGTGTACATGCACTGGAAAGTTGTAATTCCGTTCGAGAACCGTCCAGCATGAGTTACGCGCAATTCGTATTCAAACACATATGTTCCTTTCCGTAAATACGTGATAAAGAAATTGGTCGATGCATCTTTAATACTTTCGTAATACCACAAACCGTCCTGGTAACGGTAACCCGACAGGGCTTTTGTCGGCTCAAATCCGGCAGCACGCATATCTTTCAGGTGTACATATTCGTAATCTCGGTCGGCACGTAGTTCCATGCGTACGGTTAGCACATCACCTACTTTTAATGTATTGTTTTCATTCAGCGGTAATAATTCGGCGCCACGATCGCTAATCTTTTTAAGGAACAATTGCTTGTTCATCTTTAAATTGCTTTCGGCGCTTGTTATTTTGTTTAACTGTTCAAAATACTGCCAGTACATGCCTCCCCATGCAATACTACTGTTATTTAGGTTTTTAACGCTTAAACTGGCCATGTCTCTGCTGATATCGTTTCCGCTCCATGCGGTTTTTACATAACCCGTACCGGGTTCGGGATGCATTTCCTCTTTAGTAGCTTCGGCTAGCGGTTTACCACTGATTTTAATTTCCAGCATTTTGCTTTCGTCAAGCAAATTATTTCCGGTCATCAGCAAAGCGTAAACGGCTTCGGTAGTTGCCTTGGTTGTACGCCAATCGTTGGTTTGTTTGTTGCGTAACAACCATATTTTCATCTCTTCAACCGATTGTTTATCGTTAGCCGCCTCGTTAAACGCCTCGATCAACACCGCCTGTGTTTCGATAGGCGCCTGATACCAGAAATAGCCTGCAACATTATCTTTCCAATACATGCCCATTTCTTCCGATTGCAGGGCGCGCTCCTTTAATGATTTGATAATAGCCGATGCCGTTTCGTGATTGCCAAAACGTTTCATAGCTAACGCAGTTATAGCCTGGTTGTAAATATTAAAATTTACCCAGTATTTCGAGGCCTGATTGAAATAATAGTCAAATGCTTTCAACTGTTCCTCATTTTGAGGTTTGTGTTCGCTGAAGCTGCAAGCGTATAAATAATGCAACTGAATAGCGTCGACTTGCTGTTTATTCAAATCGACATTCTTTATTTTCAGCAAATCGTCATAGTCTTTTTTAATGCTGACGTCCAGATATGCGAGTCCGTTTGCGGCCATTTTGTTTGCATCGTTTTTGAAATTATCAGTTAATACATTTAATTTTTTCAGATGCTCAACGCCAGCAATAATATGCTGCGTAATGTAACGGCTTTCGGGCAGCCCTGCAAACCATGGGAAACCGCCGTTACTCGTTTGTGCCTTTTTCAGCTTATCGAAAGCGCGTTGTAATTCACCACTCATTCTGTTTAAATCGAATAATAACCCTACGCGTTTTTTGCGTTCGGTTTCATTTTCGACCTGCATTACCCAGGGGGTTTCTTCCAACAACACTTGTTTCAGTTCCTGATTCTTCTCGAGGTTCGACAATAAGGCATTTTTATTTTCGGGCAAATTCCGCCACATGTCGAATATCTGCTTAACCCGCGGCGAATTGTTGGCAATGCTTGTAGCCAGCGAGTTTGCATAGAAACGCGAGAAAATCTGTTCTGAACATTCGTACGGATACTCCATCAGGTACGGCATGGCCTGTACCGCATACCAAGCCGGATTCGATGTAAATTCAAGCGTAAGCCTGTAGTTGCGTAACGTTGTCGATTTATTGTCTTTTAAACGGGTAAATGTGAAGTTTTTTTGTTGTCCGGCACGTATGCTGAAGGGCATTGTTTCGGTTATCAACATGGTATTGCTCATAACCGGCACGATTTTTTCTTCGCCATCGGTGTGGGCGCCGACCTGCGCGGTTATTTTATACGTGATAGCCTGTATACCTGCCGGAATTGCCAGCGTCCATTTTACGCCTACACTTTCGCCCGCTTTTATACTGAAATTTCGGGTTTGCGGTGTACGCATAATTTGTGCATCTACAGGCTGCATGCTTGCGGCATCGTATAAACGCAACATAGCCTGTCCATTAAGATCTCCCTCGGTAATATTGTTTACTTTGGCAGTAAATTCAATTACATCATTTTCGCGGAAAAAACGAGGAGCATTGGCGCTTATAGCCACTTGTTTTTGCGTAATCAGTTCGTTAGTTGTACTGCCCGTTTTAAAATCCTTGGTATGTGCAAATCCCAGCATTTTCCAGCGGGTTAAAGCTTCGGGGATGGTAAATTCGATAATAATTTCGCCGTCTTCATTTGTACGTAACTGTGGATAGAAAAACGCCGTTTCGTTAAAATTCTGCCGGGTTGCGATGTCTTCAAGCGGGGCTTGTCGGGCTCCTCCTCCCCCAGTGCTAACAGCGCTAATTCTTTCATCTAAAACTTCGGCAAATGGTATAGCTTCAGATTCTTCCTCTTCCATCGAATCGGAGATACTACTAATACCCCTAATTCGTATATTCGATACTGCTTTTGAGGCAGCTACTCCTGATGCAGATCCTACAACAATCTTATTTAATTTAGCATCTATTGGTTTCAGGCTAACATTAATACGAACTCGCCCATTAATGTCCACTTGAAGTTCAGCATGGCCTACTTCGCTAAATACTAATATTGTAGCCGTTTTCGGAGCTTTTATAGTATAATGGCCATCCATGTCGGAAACAGTCCCGATAGTGGTACCTTTAACCTCTATACTTGCAAAAACTATCGGTTCTCCGGTATCGGTATCCGTTATTTTTCCTGAAATGAGTATCCCATCTTTAATCTCAGCCTGAGACAAACTTGGTCTGTATGTATTGAATTTATCCAATTGGGGGTATAAAATGCGGGGAATTTCCGCCTTATGTTCCCGATATCCGTAATACTGCGTTGATGTAGCTGATGAGTATTCAGGTATTTTCCAGCTAAATTTGTAATGGCTTCGTTGCGGGTAAAAACGGCTGTAATTGTCCCATGAATGGGGACGGAACATATCCAACGAAGCATCGTAAAGAGTTGCAACCATTTCGGCTATTTCCTTTTCATTTTGCTTATTTTTAACCGATAATGTCCATTTTTCCTGTTCGCCGGGTAAAAGTTTATCGCGGAACGTGCTGAATATTACGTCTAATTGTTTATTGGTGTAAGGTACATTTATTTCATTCAGGCTGGTATATGTTCTTTCGTTTTGTACCATTGTAAATTGTACGGCAAATCCGCCCCTGTACTCTTCCTTAATCGGTATGCTAATTCGTTCGGGAATCGTACCGACAGTAATTGTTTTTTGGCTTACAACATTATCTTTAAATAGTACTTCGTAACGGACAAACGATTTCTTTTCGCCTCCAGCTATCCAAAATTCGGCATTTTTGCCCGGTTCGCCTGAGTTCTTAATTATCGTAAGCCATTCGCTCATAGTTTGTATAGGTGCAGGACCCGACTGTAGGGCTTTTACATTGCGGCCTGAGCTGATAACGGCATTGCCCACAAGCTGCACAAATTTAACATCATCCACTTCGATACCCTCGCTATTTTTTGCCTTAATGTCGATACGGTACCAGCCCGAACCCAATACCAATTCTTTTAAATCGATTTTATTGGCGTTTTCTTTTCCGGCTCCTGTAAGTTCATTGACATTGCCAACGGTTTTTGTTTGGAACGATATTATGTTTTTTCCCTCGGCATATTTTTCAGGATTATTCTCATCGCCATACGGGTCAAATGGGAAATTCGCTATAAATTCCGAACGGGATAAAGCAAATGTATCGGGTACTTCCCATAATCGGCTTCGTAATATCCTGCCGGGAGCCTTAAGCTCGGTTATCTTAACCGTTACATCGGCGGGGGTAAGGTCGCCATTAAGGTTTGTCGTGCTTAAATCGAATTTAAGGTTTTCCCTGTCGCTTATGTGCGAAGGTATTGACGTTACAATTAACAACGGCTTTTTGCTGATTTTTACCGATAACACAGCGCTGCGGGTTTCGCCGTTTACATCGGTAATGTCGACGGTAACTGTATATTCGTATATCAAATCGTCATTTTTTATGTTGTTGGCCTCGGCCTTAAAATTGATTTTAAATGCGCCTTTACTGTCGGTTGTTACTTCGCCCGAAACAATTTCGCGCTGAGGCTGCGATATGGGTGGGAACCACCAGCGGTGCAGTTTGTACTGTATAGTGCGTACCACACGATATTGCACTTTCGAATTATCGACGACGTAACCGGCCAATGCTTTGGCTAATCCACTGATTTCCACGCTGTCATTAAGCTGGTAGTTTTTGCTTATGGGGTCGAATTTAACTTCGAATGTCGGACGCTTGTACTCTTCCACTCGGATGCCGATTGAACCGTATTCCGTTTGTAACGTCATATATCCGTTAAGCAAACCCTGCGGAATGGTAAAGCTGCCTTGTATGGTTCCGTATTCGTTGGTTGTTTGCTTCTGCGTGTCGATGGTTTTATAATTTACATCCTTAAATTCTACTTGAAGTTTGCTTTTTGTTACAAGCTGATTATTACCATCGTTATTACTTTTAAGGTATAATGCTTTATAGAACACGGTTTGCCCGGGGCGGTAAATTGCCCGGTCGGTAAAAAACACTACCTGATTGCGGTTCTCATTTCTGTTTCTCCGCCAGTAACCGCCATTCCAGTTAGTCAGCAATAAACGGTTGTTTTTATGGGTTATTATAGCTTTTTTGAAGCCTCGATCATTAATTATCGGGATGGATGCTATTCCCTCATCATCGGTATAGTAACTGCCGTCGAAAACTTCTACATACTTTTGTTTAGCCGACTCCCAACGTTGTGTGTAATAGTCTATTTTCGCATTCTTCACAGTTTCGCCCGATTTGCTGTCGGTTACATATACCTGCGACTTATTATTGTTTTTGCTTAATAATGCTGCCGATACCGGTGTTGATATTGCATAATCGTCAACACTGCGTAAAATAACGATTAACGGCGAAACTTGGAACATTATCCGGGCAACCGGGTTTTTACCATACTCATCATCATCGTCTTTAGGTAGTTGAGGTGAATTCGATGCAAATATTACAAAGTTCCCTTGAGGTAATCCTTCAAGCCCGATTTCGCTTGAATAGCTTTGATAATCGGCTTGTGAAGGTAAGTCGATTTCCTGTGTCTTAACAGGTGTTTTTTTCAAAAAAATGGAAAGATTTATATTTCTGTTTTCCTCTACAAATTTTTCATTTACTTTGTAAGTAAACAAATACAGCTTGTTTAAATTCCTATACTTTACTAATGCTAAAACCGGACAGCCGGGATATTGTGTACCGGCCATTGTTAACTGCACCGAAGGGCTTTTAATTTCATTCTGTAAATCTTTGGCGTAACTTGCCATTTTGCTATCGGGGAACAGGGTAATTATTTGCTGACATAGCTCGTTGGCTTCCCTGTATTTCCAGCGTAGTTTATCATCCTTTTTATTTCTCCACTCGGCAGCCTGGCTTTTGTATAAATTGGCTAAAGCATAGGCCGCATAAGTCCATTCCGGTTTATTGCCGTAAGCATCTGTTAACGATTTCAACGCTTTTTCATACATGGCGTCGTTGTCGCTGTACTTTCCGTTTAAGCGTAAGTATTTCAGGCGTTCGATATCGATGTTGATTAAAGCATGCAAGTTGTTAACCGAATTTGAGCCTGAGATATTATTGTCCGGCTGTTGCAAACGGAACTTTAAAAGTTTTTGATACAGGCTGATTACCTGATATTCCGCAGATAACGTATCGGCAGAATTGATGTTGTAATTGGCAAATATGCGCACGTCGGCAAAATATTCGGGCTTGTCCGGCACAAAACTTTGCTGCGGAAGGCTGGCGGCCAGTTCGCTTTCGAATGCTTTGATTGTACGGAATACAAGAAAATCGTACAAAGTAGGCAACAAAGGTATAGTAGCCGATTTACTATAATTGTAATACAGAATGTCGTTATAATTATCGATGCTAGTTTGTTGCAGTATTTTATCATCTTGTATTGATAATTTGTAATATTTGATAGCCTCTTCAAATAAGCGACTTATGTCCCACGTATTTATGTCGTCTTCCACAATAGCTGTACGTGTACGCCCTTGTATTTGCCAGCGTTTATCCTGATAGTACGATTTGTAAACGTCGGCAATGATGGAATATACCACCGATTTAGCAGGCTGCGGTAACCGTCCGGCATCCGCAAGCAGCGAGTCGAGTATTACGACTGTGGTATTTTGCTGCATCTGTTTCTGGCAGTTCATGCGGTAAATTATGGCTTTAATAACCTGGACATAATTTTTTTGGCCCAATGCCATGTCGTAAACTTTTTTGATTTCGGGTAATGCCGATTTCGGCAAACGTTGCTTATTGGTTAAATCGTCTATTTTTAACCATTCTCCACTATAATCCATTTCCTGCATGTTTTGTGCTGTTGCGGTAAAACCAAGCGCAAAAGCTATTACTAAAAATAAAATCGTATGTCTCATCGTAGTACTATATTATATTTTATTTAACGTAAATATACTAAATTATTTATAATTAAGGATGCTGTAATCGATAAAGATCCATAAAATATCAAGGTATAATTGTGCCGTTTATTCATTTATGCTTTAAAAAATTGATATTAACCCGCTATCAGTTTGTCATGCTGAGTAAAACGAAGCGTATCTATACCAGATCCTTCAACCGCTTCCGCGTGATCGTATCGCGTGGGACTGTAGAAAAAAGTTGTAAAGCCGCGCGAATCCCTTCGCGCGGCTTTACAACGGTGTAAATATAATTTCATACATTTGTCCTAGAGAATTGTATAAAACATTAAGCAAACCCGCCTCTTTTTTGTATATTTGACATCGAAAGTGCAATAAGTTTGCGACAATTACATTTTGATTGAAAGGATATATAGATTGTCTTTATTGTTTATTGTAAATCGTTTAACATTTAAATGGCATGGATGTTTTTAATTCTGGGGAGGATGTTTTGAAATTGGATTTACCGCCTGCTTGGGAAAAGTAAAAGAAACATTCGGGGATGAGTCTTTTTTGTGGTTTTGATTTTTTTAGCCAGTTGTTCGTTAAGTATGTATTTGTCTTATAAGATAACAGTTATGCAGACATCGCTCATACCCATGAGTACGGCTTATGCGGCTTGGGCAGGGATTGGTGCGGTTGGTACGGATTTAATGGATATAGTGTTTTTTAAGGAACTTACTGGTTTTTGACGCATTTTCTTTATTTTTACACTCATAGCATCCATTGTCGGATTAAAATTTGTATCACACTGACGATTACAGTTATAGTTAAATCATATAATTAAAAACAAATTTTTATGAAACACATTACAGATTATATTGAACAGAACAAAGACCGTTTTTTGGATGAACTTTTCGGATTAATACGTATACCATCAATTAGTTCCGAGCAGGCGCACAAGCCGGATATGGTGAAAGCTGCCGAGTACTGGAAAAAATCCATACTGGATGCGGGAGCCGATAAAGCCGAAGTATGCCCTACCGACGGTAATCCGGTGGTTTACGGCGAAAAAATAATCGACCCGAAATTACCGACCGTATTGGTGTACGGGCATTATGACGTTATGCCGGTTGACCCTGTTGATTTGTGGAAATCGCAACCGTTTGAGCCAGAAATACGCGATAGTAAAATTTATGCGCGCGGGGCAGACGATGATAAAGGGCAAGCTTTTATGCATGCCAAAGCGTTTGAACTGATGGTAAAAACCAATACCTTGCCCTGTAACGTTAAGTTTATGATTGAAGGCGAGGAAGAAATAGGCTCGGGGAGCCTGGTAAAATGGTGTGCGGAACATAAGGACAAGCTGAAAGCCGATGTTATCCTGGTATCGGATACTTCGATGATTGCTCAGGACATTCCGTCGATTACCTGCGGTTTGCGTGGTTTGGCCTATGTTGAGGTTGAAGTAACGGGCCCTAACCGCGACTTGCATTCGGGTTTGTTCGGCGGCGCTGTTGCTAACTCCATTAACATTCTGGCAAAAATGATAGCCTCGTTGCACGATGATAAAGGGCGTGTTACAGTTAAAGGTTTTTATGACGACGTGCAGGAAGTATCGGTCGAAGAGCGTGCTGCTTTGACAAAAGCGCCTTTTAGCTTAGATAATTACAAAGCCGCTTTGGATATCAAAGATGTATGGGGCGAAGAAGGATACAGTACTACCGAACGTACAGGCATCCGCCCAACATTAGATGTAAACGGCATATGGGGCGGTTATATCGGCGAAGGTGCAAAAACGGTTATCCCATCGAAAGCTTACGCAAAAATATCAATGCGTTTAGTTCCCAATCAAGACCATAAAAAAATTGCCAAACTGTTTAAAGCTCATTTCGAAAGTATTGCGCCCGATTGCGTGACGGTTAACGTTACTCCGCATCATGGCGGGCAAGGTTATGTGTCGCCGATGGATTTGCCGGAATACCGTGCCGCAGAAAAAGCGATCGAAGAAGCATTCGGTAAAAAACCGGTTCCTTTCCGTAGCGGCGGCAGCATTCCCATTATTTCAACTTTCGAACAGGTGTTGGGAATCAAGTCGATATTGCTGGGATTCGGTTTAGATAGCGATGCTATCCACTCGCCAAATGAAAACTATCCGTTATTCAATTTCTATAAAGGCATTGAAACGATACCCTTATTTTACAAATATTATGCTGAAGCAATGAAAAAATAGACGGGTATTTAATAAGTAAACGCGGAGACAAGTATTGGCTTGTCTCCCTTTTTTATAAAGCTAAATTTACCCGTTGCATGAAATAATTGTTAGCATATCTGGCGTCAAATTGTTGAGTCAAACTACTTTGCCATTTTGTAGTAATAGTCGTACAGTTCATTTACATTATAGGTATTGTCGGCACGATACCATGGCATTATGGCATTTATACGAAGGGCTCGCCGCCCGCCTCCGCATAACAGGTGCAGTACATTTTTTGCAAATAAGTAACAACTGAAATCGTCGCTCTCGCGGTTCCAGTCGGCATATTGAGCGAAGTATTCCCAGGTACGTTTCATATTGCCGCTTACCGGCAGATAATACATCATTTTGTTTACATTCGATATTTGCGAACTATCGTTTTCCATTGTCAGTAAATCTTTCTCGGCTTTTAAAAAGACATTGTTGGTACGGTCTAAGTCCTTGTTTTTTGTAAAAACCTCGATGCAGGCGAAATATGTGGTAAAAGGCATATGTCCACAAGTTAAGTACATGGCAAAAACTAAACAAGCGCACGCCTAAAGAGGCGGCGTATTAATAAGGAACTAAAAGTCCTTTAAGGCTAAAGCCGCCTTAAGCTAAATATTCTAAGTCATCTTACGAGCCAATGCGAAAGTCGTCATCCGGCAACTACCGGCCATGATTATCAGACAGCTTCATCAGTCTGTTTGCCATTATAATAGAATATGTGAACAGGTTTTACTTATTTGTTTAGCTGTACTTTCCTAACAAATAAAGTTCCCCGCCTTTAGGCGGGGGATTTCAACCATCCCAGAATTGTAAATTAAAATTATTTCGGAAAGCCGTTTTCGCTTGTGTTGAATTTAGTTGCTCTCCATTGTTGCCAAGCGGGATTCTATTTTATACATGATTCCCGTTTTATCAATATAGAGGGATTTGTCGGTAGTTTTTTCTTTTGGCAAGATGTATCCCTTTATGACATCGTGACCGATAATTTCCTTCTTCTCCAAGTCAAAATATACAAGATACACGCCGTAGCTGTTTATATTTAAGTTTTGCGCAGTGCCAACTCTGTGGTAACGTTCCGTGCCATCGAGATAATTATACGCGATAACCAGCGTTTTAAAGTCGTTTACTGATTGTTCATTAAAAGCTATTTCTGAATGTACTGTTTCTATGTTTGTATGGTTGCATTTATTGTTTGCGGTGGAAAGCGAATCGTCGACCCTGAGGGCAAGGTAGGGACGGTTGATCGTAAAGGAAGCGGAGCCGCCGGAGGATTTGTTTATAGTCGAGCGGTAATCGTCCAACTGTTTAAAATAAGACGCCAGCTGACTTTCACATAAGATTTGTTTTTCCAGACTTGTATACCGATCTGCCCCTGTTCTATCGATAAAAAAATTTCGACCATCGGCCCTTACCGATGCCTTGCCTTTGGAAAAAATTCCGGGACTGTCATATTTGAACGGGGTAACTTCCCTACCGGTTTTATCGATATAACCGTATTTGTTGCTGCCCAAACGTACATACGCCAGGCCTTCGGAAAATCTTTCTGCGTAGTCATATTTTAACGGGATGACTTCTTTCCCGCTTTTATCGATATAGCCGTATTTGCCGTCTGATTTTACAGCCGCCAGGCCTTCGGAAAAACTTTGGGCATACTTATCATATTTTGCAGGAATGACAATTTCCCCGCTTTTATTGATATAGCCGCATTTGCCGTCTGATACTACCATTGCCAAGCCTTCTGAAAAATTATAGGCATAGTCATATTCGGGAGGGATAACTTCCTCGCCGCTTTTATCAATATAGCCGCGTTTGTCGTCCAAACTTACCAATGCCAGATCTTCGGAAAATCTTTCAACCTTGCCATATTTGAACGGGGTAACTTCTCTGCCGGTTTTATCCACATAGCCGTATTTGCCGTCTGATTTTACAGCCGCCAGGCCATTGGAAAAACTTTCGGCGCCGTCATATTTTAACGGGATGACTTCTTTCCCGCTTTTATCGATATAGCCGTATTTGCCGTCTAATTTTACAGCCGCCAGGCCTTCGTGAAAATGTCCGGCCTCTTGATATTTCAGCGGAATAACTCCTTCGTTCATTTTATTGGTATAGCCGTATTTGCCGCTTGATCCTACACGCGCCAGACCTTCGGAAAGTTCATATTTGGCTCTGATTTTGCCATATTTGAGCGGGATAACTTCCTTACCGGTTTTATCGATATAGCCGTATTTACCGTTCAAACTTACAGTCGCCATGCCATTGGAAAAACTTTCGGCGTCGTCATATTTGAGCGGGATGACTTCTTTACCGGTTTTGTCCACATAGCCGTATTTGCTGCCGTATTTGCCGTTGTTCAACCTTACAAGCGCCAGGCCATCGGAAAAACTTTCTGCCCAGTCATATTTGAGCGGGGTAACTTCTTTGCCGGATGTATCGACATAGCCGTATTTAAACCTTACTTCCACCTTTGCCAAACCATCGGAAAAATCGTCGCACCAGTCATATTTTGCAGGAATGATCATTTCCCCTGTTTTATCAATATAACCCCATTTACCCCCTGTTTTTACCAGAGCCAGGCCTTCTGAAAAATCATCGACCCAATCGTATTCCGCACACGTACAAGCACATTCCCCTCCGCATCGCAGAAACCGTATTTCCCGTTTTCGGAAAATTTTATCAACTCCTGCCCGTACAAGCCTGCACATAACAGCATACCTGCCAAAATCAAATTTATTCTTTTCATTTCTCTACTTTTATACCCTGTATTTACTCATTTTAATTCATCCGCTCCCAGTAGCTGCCTTTTAGGCAAAAGCCCGCCTGCTTTTTACTTTGCCAAGTTCCCTGAACGCAGGTTCGCCTCTTGCTTTGCGTAAAAAATTTTCGGGGCGTCGGGACCTCCCTGATTTCCTTTTTACGTTAAACATGCCTTACCGTCGCAATACTGTCTTTTTTAAACTTATACTTGATTCTTAATCCGCTAAAATTGAATGTATAAAAATACACAATTTAGTTCAATTTTTAGTCTAGAATTTCTTAAAATATAATTTTTAGGCAACATTGTTCCCCGTGGGCAAAAGAGCCTTCGCTTCCTATAATGATTTGCAGTAAAAGGGTTTTACGACCCATATTTCCGTTATGAAGAACCGGTGGCTGTTTCCAACGATCTTTCCATGACCGGCGCCAAGCGCATGGGCGCGATAGGCCAACTGTATCTGCTACATAATTCCAGATTAAGCAATAGGATCTTTTCTAATGCTAAGCATCATAGATTTATTAAATTTGATAACGATGAGAATGGTTCTCCAGGCTATGGGAGGCTTCCAATGCCCTGAATATCTCGCTTGAATTTGCTATTGCTTAATCTGGGTTAATATAAAGTCAGGTAAAATTCACATTACAATTGCTATTATATGTCTTATTATAAGCAATATGAAGCTTTGATTCTTGTATCTATATATTAATAGAATCGATTATGTAAATCGGGTTTTGACTTTTTACCGGGACTACTGTACGACCTTGACCGGTAAGCAGGGCAATCCTGAGATTCTTTATAGAATATGCGGTTAAACTGCCAGCCAATCATTATTTCGTGTGTACCCCACTTTGATAAACCGCCCAAATCGCCTAAGCCATGATCATATGAATAGCCTATGCGCAGTTGAGGCGTAATTTGAGTGCCGATTAAAAGTGAAAACTGACTGTTAAAACGATATATGGCTCCTAACCAAAATTTATCGTTGTAACTGCGGTTGGGGTCGCTGCGAAGAAAATAAAACAGCATGCCCGCTTCAGTACGGTTTATTTTATCACGATAGGCATAGGATACCGACGGCTCGAGGCTTAAGTTATACGAGGCATTAAAGCGCGTGGAAGCATAAGCCCAGAAATTACGCGAGTGTGTAGGCCAGGCATCATCGTCCGAAGAATTGACGTCAAGTAAGTGGCGGATGGCAAAACCTAGCTTGAACAAGCCCTGATATTCCACCCCAATATCGAAATCGGGGGCATATTCCGATTTATTATTCAGTAGTACCTGAGGGTCATCCGGTTCCATTATAACCCCATCGAAATTCCTGTTTCGGTGAAAAAGCGATGCGGAAAGCCCCATCGAAATTGCTGAACGTTCGCCAATAGGAATATAGTAAGCATAAGCCGCACGTACATTGTATGTTTTGGTAAAACCGATTTTATCGCCAGATATGCTGAATCCCACTGCCGACTGAATATTTTCGAGATATACATCACCGCTTACCACCCCGGTAATCGGCGCACCATCCAACCCAATCCATTGTTTGCGGGCATGCAGGAATATGCTAGTTGTAAAACTATTCCCCGTAGCGGCAGGATTATAAACCGACTCGTTAAACCAACGCTGCGACAAATCGAAGTCGCTTTGGGCATAAGTAGATACACTGCTTGCCAATATTATGCTTATTATGTAAATTAATTGTTGCACGTTATTATCTTAAAACACTAATGTAACCTATCTTTTTCTGGTCGTTATCAAATACAATGTAGAAATAGGTATCGGGGGCTACCAATTTGCCGTTATGCGTTCCGTCCCAACCATTGTCTCCATTAAATATCTTTATACCAAGTCTGTCAAAAATTATTACCCGGAACCCTTCCATAAAATGATCGTTTTTACCATCGCCATTCGGTGTAATAACTTGGGGAATTAACAAATCACCGGATAATTCGTATGTTTTTGAAATGATACATCCATTAGCATCGATTACGGTTACAGTAAATTCATAAGGAGTAGATTTTTGACTGGTCGGTGTGCCGTAAAGTTCTCCCAACGAGGACAAAATCAGTCCATTAGGCAACTCGTCGCTAGTTGAAAATATCAGCGGGCTTTGGGCAGAGGATTCGAATGTTACACTATAAGGTACACGCATTTTATAAGCCGGTAATTTGTCGGGCTTAATATCCAGGTAATCCGTGTCCAGCTCAACCTCTTTATTTGCCATACAGTTTTTCGAATCTTTTACCTGTATGGTATAGGCATTTCCACCCAAATTTGTAAACAATGCTGTTGGCTGCCAATTGTCCCCGTTATCAATACTATACTGGTAAGCGCCATCGCCGCCGGCAACATCAATAATCTCAATTTGTGCTTTACAGGTATTATCCGTTTTATCAATGCTAAACGAAATTTCATCGGGTTCCGTTATTTCAATTATATCTGATGCCGTACAATCATTATCGTCTTTTACTACAATATTATAAGTAGCGGCAGGCAAATCGTTAAATGTATTTTCGGTCTGGAAATCTGTTCCGTTATTAATACTATATTGGTAATTGCCGCTACCGCCCCTTACATTCAGCAATACCGAACCCAAATCCTGGTAGCAGGCGGCATTGCTTATTACCGGATCAATCAGCAAATCGGTTGGTTGACTGATGCCAACACTTTCTGTTAATGAGAGGCAATTACTGTCGTCCGTTACAATAACGATATACGTTGCGGCAGCCAGCCCTGTGAATACTGTTTCGGCTTGCCAATTTTTACCGCCATCTATACTGTATTGGTAGTTACCCGTTCCGCCTGAAGCCTCAATTTCAATAGAACCGTTAGCCGTTTCACCGCAAGTAATACCGGTGACTGCAATGGTGAAACTTACAGTTGAATAATCATGAATCACAACTTCTTCAACTGCTCTGCACAGCCCATTATTTACATCCATAACTAAAACCGTATATTCACCGCCTTCAAGGTTTGTAAAATTAGGAGATGTTTGCTTAGTAACCCAGTCATCAATACTATATTGATAATCACCGGGATTATTGGAAATAAGCTCTACCTCGATTTTTCCGGTTTTCGATTCTCCGCAGGCAATATCACTTGTATTCACCTTAATATTGAACCCTCCGGTAAGGTTAAGCTCCATGCTGCTTTCGCACAGGCCATTATCCTTAACCATAACGGTATATGTACCTAAGCTGACATCTTTAAAAATAGGGGACGTTTGCCATGTAGCGCCGTTATCCATACTATACTGGTAATTCCCGTTTCCGCCCGATACCGAAACAAGCTCGACATCGTAAACTTCGGAACATTCATGGCCTATTCTCTTCAATGAAAATTCGATACCCGCCAGATTAACCAAAACAACTTCGGCGCTCGACACACATTCACCATCAATAATCGACCATTGCAAAATAACTATTTCATCCACCGGAACAGTTACCATAGTGTTGTATACTGTCGGTTCGCTTATAACCACGCCCGGAGTAGGACTGATAAGCGTCCATTGGCCTTTTTCGCCGCTTAAAGGCTCGGTTGCCGACATAACAAATGTTGCGTTATCGCACTGCGTTTGGTTTTCGCCTGCTGATACATCTTTCTGACCAACTTTAACTATCTGTTTTTGCGACTCGAAACAACTCCCGACATCTCGCATCCATAATGTATATTCGGCCTCGGGTAAATTTAAAAATTCGCCCGACTCTTGCCATGTTTTACCACTGTCAATAGTAAATTCATAAGCGCCTGAACCTCCGGTTGCTTGTGCAGTAATACTTGAACAATTCGATTTTACGGAGGTTAATTTTGCATGGTCGTAAATTTTAATCCGCTTGGTATACGAACCCATGTCGTCACACGGACAAGCAATATTAATATCGAAATATTTATCGGTATTATCTTTTCCATCGTCAACAGCTCCGTATACAATATCAATATACTCAACTCCTGCGGGAATAGTAACATAAGTCGGTAAAGCTTCGCCTTCATCCGTCAGGTAATCAACTCCGTTAACGGCAGTCCCCGTGTAGCTTATTTCCACATCAATCGGGTTATCCATATTACCTGTATGCAAAAGCTTCAAGGTGTTTGTTTCACAACCCTCGAATATTTCATCATAATCTTTTACGTTGTTTCCGTAATGCTCTAACTTGGCTCCAACATTAAAGCTATTGGTTTCCATGAATATACCCGAAGGCCACCCTTTATCGCCAACATTACATATAGCAAATTTTAAATGATACTTTTTACAAGGTACAACCTCGCATTTAGCTGTAAGCGCTACGGTATAACCATTAAATTCGGTTGTTAAAGCGTTATTTATATTCGGGATAAAATACTCGGGATTACTGGGGTTAATACCGGGGCTATCATCGTCATTATTCCATTTTTGTCCATTATTTACATTGTTAATAGACACAACATCCGTTAGTGTATTTGTAGTTGGTAAACGAGCGATATTTTCTTTGATAGAGTTCCCTACCTCATTAATAAAAAATCCGAATACATCGTTATATGTATCATTTACAAAATTGGGGTATTCTTCCGATGCAAAAACATAGCGGAATTCGATAACATCGTATATCGGAACAAAGTCAAACTCCAGAACAACTACATCGTACACCGTTTCTTTATCATCGGTAAGAAGCGAGCTCAAATCATCATCACCTATAAAAGGCGGCGGATCCTGTATAACTGCCCCCCATTTACTGTCATTCGGGCCTTCGAGTGTAGCCGTATTGGCCGTGCTAAGTAAAATCCCTTCCTTCAACGGAAAATTCGAAGAAGCTTTATTAAAATAAGCCATTGTTTTAACTTCAAGCATATCCCATTGTGTACCTGTCCATCCGGCTCCCTTGTATTGCACATTTTCAATTAATACACACGAACCCGACTTCACAAATATTTGTTCAAGAAGTTGCTGTGGAGATAAATTGGCATATTCCGGATTCCGGTCGATTTCAATCGAGCCTTCAACGGGGTCAGACTTTATAACCGTATGGAGTTGCATTTTACCCTGCAAAGCTTCCTGTCTTTTTTTCAAAAGAGAATCCCTGCGTATGCTTTGGGCATCGGCTATCTGTATCTGCAAAAAGGTTATAATAATTAAAAGGGTAACAAAAAACTGTTTCATTAAATTGGTTAACTATAACGTACAAAGCTAAAAAATAAAACTTTTGCTAACAATAAAATTCATTATGCAATGCATTATATAACATTTTTTAGTACTTTGCACATTCATATCAGCATTTCGAAACTGTTTTACACCTAAACAAAAAACTTTTCGGATAGTTTTATATAATTAGGAGAAGATGAATATGGGCAATAATAACTCAAATATTATATTATGATTTCTGCGGAAGTGCATAGAAGCTTTCAGTAATATGCTTATTACCAAAAGGAAATCTGAATCGGAATCCTATAGCTGGAATGGAATTATCAGTGTACTTATCCCCGTTTTCATTTTAATTACTCCGGCGGTCTTAGTTCTACAAGTATGTATAAAGAATAAATATATAATATACAATATTTTATGCGAAAAAATAAAGGCTGTCGATTCGACAGCCTCATTGTAACGACATTTACATCGCTTACGATAAATAATTATACAAATAAATTACATATAGTTTACATTATCAATAAATTACCACTGTACAACTATCACCTGTCAATTATATAACCCTGTTATTCTATTATTTTTAATGTTTCGCCGACATCCTTTACAATTGCACGACGCCAGAACTCAGGTAAAGCAGGCTGGTTGGGAGAAGCTGGAACACCTGTTTGAGTACGCAGGAATTTACCGTCTTTTTCTTTCTTGATATTTCCATCGATGTATTTTACAAGAAGATACGTATCCAGTTCTTTCCACCGGTTTACGGTAGCCGATGCGGCAGTTACCGAATAATCGGTAAGATATTCTATTGCTTTTTCGGGGCTATCGTTATATAATTTCAGTGCATATTCATCAACTGTTGCTGTCATATCCAAATAACGGTTTTCCAGCTCGTTCACTACTTTTACAACATCGGCGCTTATCGAATCGTAGCGCAGATAGGTCGAATTTGCCACGCGGCTAAAAATCCAGAACGCCGAAGTAGATGAATATGTCAACAAGTCGCCGTTACCTACAGCATACTCGTACGGAACTTTTGTACTGCTGCAATAGATTGGAGTAAGGCATGATGTAGCGGCATCGTCAACACCGAACCAAAGAATACCGCCGATAGCATTAGGCAGCCAACTGCGCGATTGTGCCACAAACCAGAATCCGGTTTGCTGGGTAGCAATAGCACGTTCGTTTACATACTTTTGATTGTCAACTTCAAAGTTCATCGGGCGCCAGCGATATGGAATCTTATAAGGTCCTGCACCGATATCCTGTGTCATATCCATTTTTGTGCCTTCGTAATGGTCGCGCATGAAATCCATTACCTGTTTGGGCGATATTTTTTTATCGGGCTTGATGTACAACGGCATACGAGCTTTAGGATCGTCAAGGATTTTACCCATTGCATAATCCTGATACTTCCACATATCTTTATTAACATTTTTAAAGAAAGACCACGTACGGGCGTCGCAACCACGTGCTCCGCCAAAGTCAAGAGGATTATATGTATCCGAAAAACTGAAATCCTTATCTTCACCCTCATAAAAACCTAGTTCGCGTGCTACCGATACCACATCATGGGCATATACTATCTCAACTTCAGGGTTAAAAATTTTATCCAGTTCCAGTGATGTAATTGAGTTTGTACCGTTTGCCAACGGAAATGTTTGTATGCGCGCCTGGTTAGCATGCGACGAGACATAGCCGTCAGGGATGCGAACGGCTACCCACACAGCACCTTTGCTAAGGTTTTCTCCGGTCTTGTTTCCTTTTTTATCGGTTTTATATTTTTCGCCCTTACCAACCATTTCCAATATCCACACTTCGTTAGGATCTGCAATTGAAAACGATTCGCCATCCGAGCAATAACCGTAATTATTAACCAGTTCGGCCATTATTTTAATGGCTTCGCGGGCGGTTTTTGCACGTTGTAACGTAATATAAATAAGGCTCCCGTAATCAATCAAGCCGTTTTTATCAACCAATTTCCGGTGCCCGCCGAAAGTGGTTTCACCAATAGCTAGTGAGTGTTCATTCATATTCCCAATAACACGGTATGTTTGTGCTACCTGGGGTATTTCGCCAATATAACGACCCGAATCCCACTCGTATATTTTGAGCATAGTACCTGCCGGGTATTTGGCAGCCAGCCAAAAATACAACTCACCATACAAGGTATGCGAATCGGCTGCATAAGTAATCATTGTCGAACCATCGGTCGACGCTCCTTTGGTTACCAAAAAATTAGTACAAGCGGTTGCCGGTTGCCAGTTAAAAACTACCAGCATAGTTATTGCCAGAAATAAGCTTTGTTTTTTCATTAAAATTATCAATTTTAAGTTTGAATGAGTTTATTTTATTTTTATACTTTTAAGCATGTTATAAACTGAGCCGCCCCAATAATTCCGTAATCCGAAACCTCCCGCATTTCCACCTGCTTTCCAACTGTCTATTATTTCTTTTGTAGCAATATCAAAAAACACGATATGGTATGTACCCCTATTCTTCGCCTTGTTTAACAATTCGGCAACAAATATAAGCCCCACACCTTCACCTTTTATAGGTAAGGATTTGACATGCGCCGTCAATTCATCATTATTTATCACATAATCCGGAGATTGCCCGAATAAATTGTCGGCTTCAATGGTATTATTCAATTCTTCCACTTCCTTTATTGATATTGCAGAGGCATGCTTTTTAAAATACTTATCAATATCATATTTTTTCATTTCTGTTATAAATAAGTTGTTAATACCTTCGAAAGCCGATTTGAAATCGCGAAAAGATTCTTTTGCTCCAAAGGTTTTTACAAAAGAAAAGTCTATGCCGTAGAATGTAATATTACTAAACTCCCTCAACACCACCTTATTTTGCCCAAACCCTACCAAGCTTAGCAGTAAAAAACATACTGCAAATACTATTTTTTTCATATCATCTTATTAAATTTAACAATAACAAATATATTTTCCTCCAAATGTACAAATAAAAAACATATTTTGGTAATTTTGGTTCAATATTATAATTATATGATGACTTGCCAATGTACTCATGAGATAATATATTAATTAGCACATTCATAAATAAACTAATCAACGCGTTATTCTTTATATTCCATCTAATTAATAATTATCTTATTAACACATCGGCAAATTAACTCATTAAAAAACGATTTACCGCAAGTCGATAAATTTAACCACTTTACGGCTCGTGAGTGGCATTTGTATTTTTGCAATATAATCGAATGATTCAAAGGCAATTGTGGGAGCTACACGCACTTTCGACCGGAACATATCTTTTATTTCTTTGGCAAATGCTTCGCTTTTATCGTCGCTACCTATGCGGATAAGTATTTCGTCAGTTCCCAACTCGTTGGTATATACCTCAATCACATAGTTTTTAACATGGAACATATTGTCCAGTATATCGAACAATGCCGGAGGATACAAGGTTGTGCCTTTGTACTTTATCATCTGCCCCTTGCGCCCCAAAACCGAACTCAGGCGGATAGTATTACGTCCGCATGTACAGGGCGTGTTATAGTGGTAGCATATATCACCTGTTTTAAACCGCAGCAAAGGCATGCCCTCTACGCCTAACGTTGTAATGCATACTTCGCCGGCTTCGTCCTCTTTTACGAGATTATTATTATCGTCCAGAAACTCAACGATTATTAGTTCGGGCTGGAGGTGCCCCCCGCAAAAACACCCGCACTCGGTAAACGAGGATTGCATTTCGGTTGACGCATAGGTCGAAAAAAGTTTAAGCGACGGCCATTTTTCATGTATCCTCTGCCCAAGCGTATTCAGTTCGAAATCTGGAGTACGCAATGACTCGCCTATGCAAACGCATTTTTTCATTGAACTAGCATTGTAGTCAATCCCGTTTTTTTCAGCAAATTCAATCAGTTTCATAATAAACGAGGGAACAACCATGCCGCATGTAGGATGGATACGGTTAATCGTATCCCACTGCAATTCGGGGATACCGTTACCCACGCGCGCTACTCCCATACCCAGTTCGCGCGCTCCCATAAAATAGGCCAGCCCGGCCATAAATCGGCGGTCGATTGTAGTCATCAACTGCAATACATCGTTTTCGGTGCAGCCAACGGTATTAAATGATAAATACTCGTTATACGAAAGGCGGTCGAGGTCATTCGACGTGAGGGTAAACGTAACGGGGTCGCCCAGTGTACCCGAAGTTGTTACATAGTCGATAATTTTACGTTTATCGACACAAATAAACAACTCGTTATAATTTTGTAAATCGGTTTTGGTAGTTAAAGGCAGGCTTTGCAAATCTTCGATGTGCTTTATCTTCGTAATATCGATATTATTTTCAGCAAATATTTTTTTGTAAAATGCTGAATATTGCTGAAGGTATATCAATGTTTCTCGTAACTTTTCCTCTTGATACTTTTTAATTTCACCAGCTGGTTTAACTTGTATTTCAGGATGTTTTTCCATAAAAAATTTTATTGTCCCTGCCTTAAAGGGTATTAATCCTAAGTGGCAAAACATGCCATTATCAATAGCAAAATTAATTATTAATCGGCTTACGATAAAACAATTTTTCCTTATCGGAAATAACTATTGATATATTTGGTAATATACTTAGTACCAATATATATATGGTCGTTTCCATACTGTCACCCTTGTGCATTTGTTGGTTAGGGTTTGCCGAACTGAATGTACGCGAGGCAAAACACACTCTTGTTTTGGCATCAACCAGTTGAATCGTTATATTTTCCATTTTAGCGTCGACATATTTCTTTCCTGTTTTTTTGTTATAGTATGTCCCTGCTTTATTTTCGTGTTTCGAGTTAAAATACAATTACAGCAATATTATCGGCATTTTCATCCCTGTAATTATAGCTCTTCCAATCCAAATCGTAATAGGCATATTTACCTGTATATAAGGGTTATTCACGGCCATCCAATCGATAATAGAATTGCCAGTTGGCAATATTGGAAAAACGAGTTTTAATAGCCTACACCGTTTTAAGGCTTACTCATGATGAACTACGCTTGGTATATATAAACAGAAGAAAAGCACAGACAATAAGGGTAACAATATTTCTTCCTTTTGCCCAATAATCTGAAAACAAAAAGAATAAAACTATAAATGTAACTGCTAGTACTCATAAATTTGTACCTTCAATTATAAAAAACTAAAACCGGGGTTAATTTTACACCTTCTTTGTAAGTAAAGGATTAATCGATTCTCAAAAGTAAGTATTGTGAGTTTTAAAAGATTTTTACTTTATCCGTTGAATCAGGCTTTTGATAATCAGCCTGAAAGATACCAGTTAGAATTCTGATTGTAAATCATTAACGACAATACGGATGAGCCAAATCCTGTTGCTTTTCTTCTCCGCATAAGTCCAAAATTCGTTTAATTCCAAACAGTCATAATGTTTTGTTTGGGTTGAAATGACGGGAATTGACCAATACCGACAATATTTTTTTGATGCTGATTTTTTCGATTTCAGCTATATCCCTGATCCTTATGTTACGGACAAGAGTTTATAATATCTTCTGTGTCAGGGATGAATGACAAGCGTTGTAAATCAGAGAATGGTTGACAGTTTATTGTTGACCACATTCTTTATATAAATAATTTTGTTTCCCGTACGGTTTCTTGCCATTTTTCTTTATTTTTGTGCTTTGGCAGTCGGGGAAATAAAATAAAGGGCGATTTTAATTTGCATTTACAAAAATGCAAATTAATTTCATGATTGTAAAATCTTTACATCAGCATATTTTTTTTAAATCACAAACAATTGTTTTTCAACTAAATTTTCGATATGGCTATGGATGGAATATCCGGAAAAAGTGCGTTAAAAGTAAACGAGGGAGTTGACCAACCCCCTATTGTAAACCCCAATGCAGTACAGCATATCCGGCGTAACAAGCAACAATTGCTTACAACCGACAAGTATGTAAAAGGTATATGCGAAGGCAGCATAACTGTTTTGAGCAAAGCTATTACATTAATTGAGAGTTCATTGTTCGAACATCAAGAATTAGCCCAGGAGATTATTGAAAAATGTTTGCCCTATACCGGTAATTCGGTTCGTTTGGGCATAACCGGCGTACCCGGCGCCGGTAAAAGCACGTTTATCGAGACTTTTGGTAGATTACTCACTTCAAAGGGGCATAAAGTAGCCGTATTGGCTATCGATCCCAGTAGTGAACGCTCGAAAGGCAGTATTTTAGGTGATAAAACCCGAATGGTTACCTTAAGCGGCGACCCGAATGCGTTTATCCGGCCCAGCCCTTCGGCAGGCTCGTTGGGTGGTGTGGCACGTAAAACGCGCGAAACGGTTATTCTGTGCGAAGCAGCCGGTTTCGATGTAGTTATTATCGAAACTGTAGGCGTTGGGCAGTCGGAGACAGCTGTACACTCTATGGTCGATTTCTTTTTACTGCTGATGATTGCTGGAGCCGGAGACGAGTTGCAGGGAATAAAACGCGGAATTATGGAAATGGCCGATTTGTTGGTTGTAAATAAGGCTGATGGCAGTAATGTTACAAAAGCGATGCAGGCTCGCACCCAATATCAGGGAGCTTTGCACCTTTTCCCTCCGCGTGAATCGGGCTGGGAGCCTAAAGCCATGATGTGCTCTTCGATAGAAAAAACAGGCTTACCCGACATATGGACGGCTATTGAAGGCTACGTGAAGCTAAGTAAGGGCAATCGCTTTTTCTACAATTTGCGGCAGGAACAAACAAAATACTGGATGTACGAAACTATTGACGAGGCATTAAAACATAATTTTTATTCGAGTACAAAAATTCAGCCCTATTTAACGGAATTTGAGCATAAAGTGATGAATGAAAAAATATCTTCGTTTGCTGCTGCGAAAGAATTGCTGAACAGGTATTTTAAAAATGAATAAATATTTTTGGTATTAATCATGTACAGAATTGAAAATCTTTCTACTTTTGTATATAAATTCAACCCTTTTATTTTTTATTTAAAAACTATTATTGAGATGAGAAAAATTTTATTACTAAGTTTTCTTTCAGTACTTGCTTTTGCTGCATGTAAAAAAGAAGCTCCCCAATACCAGATTAATGGTAATGTTGTAGGTGAAATGGATGGCAAGGTTGTTTACCTGAAACAAATGGAAAAAATGCGTCCTGGCACTACAGTAGATAGTGCAATAATTGCCAACGGTACATTTATTATGAAAGGAAATGTTGCTACTCCCGATTTTTATAATATTTCGGTAGGCGGCGAAAGGCTCGGTGTAAGCTTATTTGTTGAAAATGCACCGATTCAGGTAACTCTTGATTCAACCGAACCTAAAAACAGCGTTGCGAACGGTTCACCCCTTAACGATTTGTATGCAGCTTATGTAAAAGAGATACGTGAAAATTATCAGGCTAAAATGCAAGATATTGTAAAACGCGCACAAGAAGCTGAACAAAAAGGTGAAATGACTCCTGAAATTGAGAAACAGGTTAATGATGAGTATGATGAAATAATGGATAAATACAAAGCATATCAGCTTAAATTTATTAACGATAATCCAAATTCAATTGTATCGGCTTTTGTTCTTCGCACAATTGCCAACACGCTTTCTCCCGAAGAAATTGAAGCTCCGCTAAGCAAATTCGATACGATTATCGGTAAATCGTACTACATTGTTTCGTTGAAAGAAGACTTGGAAAAAATGAAGAAAGTTGCTGTAGGACAGAAATTTACCGATATAAGATTGCTAGATCCCGAAGGAAACGAAATAGCTTTATCTGACTATGCTGGAAAAGGTAAGTATGTATTGGTTGATTTTTGGGCATCGTGGTGTGGCCCTTGTCGCCGGGAAAATCCTAATGTAGTAGTTTTATATAACAAATATAAAGATAAAGGTTTCGAAATTGTAGGTGTTTCTTTAGACCGCGATAAAGAAGCTTGGATTAAAGGTATTGCCGAAGATAAAATTACATGGCCCCAAATGTCCGATTTAAAATTCTGGGAAAGCGAAGGCGCCAGCTTGTATAATATTAAGGCAATTCCATCTACCGTATTGATTGATAAAGAAGGTATAATTATTGCCAAAAACCTGCGAGGAAGCGAACTGGAAGCTAAAGTAGCCGAATTGATTGACGGTAAATAATGTTTTCTACATAATAGTATACAGGAAAGTACCAATTTAGGTGCTTTCTTTGTTTTATGAAGTACGGAACAATGTCCAACAGCTATTTTAAATTCAAGCAGTTTACCATACATCAGGATAGTACCGCGATGAAAGTAGGTACCGACGGGGTATTGCTGGGTACCTGGGTAACTATCGGTAATGCCGAACGCATATTGGATATCGGTACGGGGACAGGCTTGCTGGCCTTGATGCTTGCACAACGAAACACACAGGCAGTAATTGATGCTATGGAAATCGATGCCCTGGCTTGCAGGCAAGCGCAACTGAATGTGAGGAATAGCCCTTGGCCGGAACGGATTAATATGCTTTGTTCATCGTTTCAAAAATTTAGTAAAGAATACCATCAACGGTATGATTTAATAGTGTCGAACCCTCCCTACTTTAATAATTCTTTAAAATCGCCTGTAATACAGCGGAATATAGCCAGGCATTCGGATAGCTTGTCGTACATCGATTTAATTACCGGGGTGAAAAAACTATTAAAAGATTCAGGCCGGTTGGCGGTCGTACTGCCTGTTGATGAAGGCGGAGTTTTTATAAGGCAGTCGATTGAAAATGGTTTGTATTGTTGCCGCAGGCTAAATGTAAAACCCAACGCCAACAAGCCGGTTAAAAGGGTACTGCTTGAGTTTGCAAACCAGACACAAAGTTGTAGCGAGCAAACACTTTGCATTGAAACCGGTGAACATCATAATTATACACCAGAATATAAAGCCTTGACAAAAGATTTTTACCTAATGTTTTAACTTGCAAACAATATCTAAACTCAATTATTATAGTAAATATTAGCCCTCCATATCTCTATGGTAAACGCATCAAAATAATGTTTATTTATTAAATATAAAATTTTCAGCATGTTATAAACTGGTCATTTTATTATTGAAAACCATTCTAATATTTTGATAATGATCAAATTATATGTATAGAATATTTTTGATGCGTTTGTCATGGTTTGCCTTGTTTTTATTCCGTTTTTCTTTTAACATTTTGTACCTTTGTTAGCTTAAAGAGAGTATATAACTATATAAATATGGAATTATGACACTGATTAAGTCAATTTCGGGTATCAGGGGTACTATTGGCGGTATGCCGGGCGAAGCGTTAACGCCTATTGATATTGTTAAATTTGCTGCCGCATATTCGGTGTGGTTGAAAAAACGTACAGTTAAAGAGAGTTATAGTGTTGTGGTAGGGCGCGATGCTCGTATATCGGGCGAAATGATGAGCAACCTGATTACGGGTACATTAATGGGCTGCGGTATTGGTGTTACTGATATCAGCTTGGCCACTACGCCCACAGTTGAAATGGCAGTGCCGATGCTGCAGGCCGATGGCGGGATTATACTTACAGCCAGCCATAACCCGAAACAATGGAATGCGCTTAAGCTGCTGAATGAGAAGGGCGAATTTTTAAGCGGCGCCGACGGAGAAGCTTTGTTGACGATTGCCGAACGTGGCGATTTTGATTTTGTTGATGTGGATAGTATAGGTAAACTATCGCATAACGATATGTATACAGGGAAACATATTGAGGCGGTACTGAAACTGCCTATGGTAGATGTTGATGCCATTTACCGAGCAAACTTTAAAGTAGTAGTAGATGCCGTCAATTCGGTGGGAGGCATTGCTATACCTCAGTTATTGCAGGCTTTGGGTGTGCATGTTGTCGAATTATATTGTGAGCCTAACGGCCGGTTTCCACATAATCCCGAACCTTTGCCTGAACATCTTACCGAAATCTCAAAATTAGTAATAGCCGAAAACGCCGATTTAGGCATTGTGGTTGATCCTGATGTTGATCGTTTGGCTTTGGTATGTGAAAACGGGCAAATGTTTGGCGAGGAATATACCCTTGTTGTTGTGGCCGATTATTTACTATCGGAAAAGACAGGCAATACGGTGTCGAATTTATCATCATCGCGGGCACTGCGCGATGTTACCGAGCAGCATGGCGGGCAGTATTTTGCAGCAGCCGTTGGTGAGGTAAATGTTGTTGCCAAAATGAAGGAAGTTAATGCCGTAATCGGTGGCGAAGGGAATGGAGGTGTTATATATCCCTGTTTACATTACGGCCGCGATGCTTTGGTGGGTTTAGCTTTGTTCTTGTCACACCTAGCCCATAAAAAAATTAAAACATCGGAATTAAGGGCGAGTTACCCACCATACTTCATATCGAAAAATAAAATCGAGCTAACACCAGATATCAATGTCGATAAAGTTTTGCAGGCCATGAAAGGCAAATATGCATCGCAGCGTATTACGGATATTGATGGCGTACGCATTGATTTTGACGAGGATAAAAAATGGGTGCATTTGCGTAAATCAAATACCGAACCGATTATCCGCATTTATGCCGAGGCAAATTCTATCGAAATTGCCGACGCACTGGCAAAACAAATTATGGATGATATACGAACACTGGCATTCTGAAAGTATTCATACTAAAATGGCTGTCAAGTTATCATGCTGAGTGAAATAAAGCATCTCTTTTGCAGATCCTTCACTTCGTTCAAAGCTGAACTTGCAAGTTCGGTATCAGAATCTATATAATCGCCTTTATTCGATCATGATTGAGTTAAGGGGAAAATATAATAACAACTGTAAAATTTTTATTGATGAAATAAAGTTTAAAGTCGATTCCCTTATCCAACATATCTTGGATGATGAAGTAAGTAAAAGTTTACCCGTACTCATTATGCCCGATACACATGTAAGTACAGATATTGTTATCGAGTTTACTATGCCTGTCGGCAATATGCTAAATCCTAACTATATCGGGGTAAATATCGGTTGCGACATATTAAGCGTCCAGCTGTCTGATAATTTGAACAACTTTGATTTAAAGTAGTTTGACAAACAAATACGCACTACTGTACCTATGGGAGTGAATACTCATAAACGAACAAAAACAATTTGGACTTGAATGATTAACGATTGGCTCAATAAATTCCATGAACAGTGGATTAACCAATTCGGAACCTTGTATCATTTACCCGAAATCATGGCCTAATGGTCAAAAGTGGCGATAAGAGACTTCAAAGTATTGGTCTATAAAATTTCTTCGTGTAGCTTTTTATAGCCATGCTTACGCAACTTTGCTTTCAAACCAGTAAATTGCCTTTCCAAAAAATTATTGCTATTGGATATAGCCGCCTCAATAGGGTCAGCCATGTCCGAAAATAAAGCATATTACATTTTAAACTCAAGTAGGCGCTCCGAAGCCGTTTATGCGCATAATAGCTTTTACCTCTACATTTATCTACAGTATGCTCTTTCAAAAAATTAGGCCATTGCCCTATCTTTTCTGCAAAGGCGCCTTCAAAACTCTCTTTACCTGTCTGTGGAAGCATGCTGACAAGTTGCTTTAAGTCAATAGAGGCCTGCAGTTCTTATTTTCCCGTCAAATAAGTGTCTATTATCCTAATCTGATGGAACTGGCACATCTGAACCCG
>JAISFN010000103.1 GCA_031263585.1 Prevotellaceae bacterium
CCGGAAGAATGAGTTGAAACAACTTTACATATGGATTTTCTGTTTTCATAGACTACAAAGATAAACTTTTCCATTTTTTAACCTATAGTACAAACACAGGATTTTGCAGGTGAGCCAAAGTATTCCCTATTTAGCAAATTTTCCTATATGAAAAATGGAAATATCTATAAACAAGATACTTCCATTATTTTTAATGATGTTTAGCCGTACAATCGTTATTTAACAATTATCATTTCATCAATTAAATTTGTTGCTTTGGCATACTTGTCAATGATGAAAAGCGTGTAACGGATATCAACATTAATGCAGCGTTGTAAATCGGGTTCAAAAGCAATGTCGCCACTCATGGCTTCCCAGTTGCCGTCGAATGCAGTACCAATCAGCTCACCGTTACCGTTAATAACAGGGCTGCCTGAATTACCTCCGGTAATGTCGCCGTTAAAAATAAAATTTACAGGCATTTTACCGTCTTTACCGGCATACCGGCCAAAATCTTTATTCGTATATAATTCTTTCAATTTGTCGGGTACTATGAATTCCCAATTTGCAGGGTCTTCTTTTTCCATTACACCTTTAAGGGTGGTAACATAGTTATAATAAGCCCCGTCCATCGGTTCATAACCACTAATTGTCCCATAAGTTAAACGCATGCTAAAGTTAGCATCGGGATACGTTGACTTATTAGGGTTCATTTCCATTAAACCAGCCATGTATAAACGGAATCCTTCACTAAACATATTGCTGTATGGATCCATTTCATTGCGCAATTCGTTGGCTTTTTTCATAGCCGATTGTGCTACTTTAAAAGCAGGGTCGTTTTCCAACACGTCTATTGATGGATTTTTGATGAAAGCATTAACCTTGCTGCTATCGGCCATTATCGATTTTGCAAACATGTCGTCAACAAATTTACTATAATCGTTTTGATAGTCTTTTGCAATAGTTTGAAAAATTTCTGGACGGTTTTCAGCCTTTACATCATCGGCATACAACTTAAACATAGCTCTCGATACTTTTCTGTCGGTCGGCATGTTATAATCTTTGAAGAATCTGTTGCTCGACGCTTTCATACGAATAGGGAATGTGTTGATAAGCATTGAGTCTTGTTTTGTTTTTTCCTCTTTTTTTACAGCATCGTAATAGCGAACAAAGTTTTGGGCAAAGCTAATAATTTCTGATCCGCGGGTAATGCTCTCGCTCAAATATATTGATCCGTATAACGAGTTTTCGCGGCTTTGAACAGCATTATGAATCAAATCCAATGTTTTGCCGTATTTTTGTTTACGTTGAGGATTAGCATTAATCCAGTTTGTGAATGCAGTTTCTTGTTCGCGTTTACGGTCGATAACTTTTAATTTTTTCAAGGCTTTATTCATCCCAATCGAGTTTTTCCAATAATTGGTTGAACCCGAATATTTTGATGAATATTGAATTTGCACCTTACGATCGGCAAGCATGTCTTCCAGCATTAACTCCTGACGGATGCCGCGTATTTTAATGCGGGCATCATTTGAGATGTTCATGCGTTCGGCAACTTCCCACGATGTCATATAACGTTGTGTACTGCCGGGATATCCCATTACCATTGCAAAATCGTTAGGTTCGATACCTTTTAACGAAATAGGGAAAAAATGTTTCGGTTTGTAAGGTACATTATCCGCAGAATAGTCGGCCGGATTACCGTCTTTATCAGCATATATGCGGAACAATGAAAAATCGCCAGTATGGCGGGGCCACATCCAGTTGTCGGTATCGGCGCCAAACTTACCGATTGAGGAAGGCGGTGCGCCTACAAAACGCACATCGGTATATACCTTGTAAACAAATAAGTAATATGTATTGCCTCCATACAAAGGGGTAATCATCATACGGAATTTTTTTGGATCCTTACCCAACGCTTTAACCATAGCCTGCGACAGTTTGCTGTATTTTTCATCACGATCTTTTTCGTTGCTTATTTTGTCTAACTCAGGTAAAATCTGGGTGGTAACATCGGCAATACTGTCAAGGAAGACAACCGATAAACCCGGCGATGGAATTTCTTCGGACAAAGAACGTGCCCAAAATCCGTCTTTTAAAAAGTCATGTTCAACACTGCTATGTTGTTGAATAACTCCGTATCCGCAGTGGTGGTTGGTTAATAGCAAGCCTTTGTCCGAAATAAGTTCGCCGGTGCAGCCACCGCCAAAAATAACCACAGCGTCTTTTAAGCTAGTTTTGTTAATGCTGTATATTTGCTCGGCATTTAACTTACAGCCTAACGCCTGCATATCCTTAATATTAAGCTTTTCGATGAGCGGGAGTAACCACATTCCCTCATCGGCTTTTGTTATATTGGCCATAAACAAACTGCAAACCAATAATAAGATAGAAATTTTTTTCATAGCTTTATTATTTATGTTATAGTGATAAAAATTTTACTTTATTACTAGGAGATATATCTTAATCCGATCCGATTTCGAAGCATTTTTGCATTAAAATTCTAAAAAACAGACTACATACCTGCAAAGGCTTTTAAATATTAAGATTTAAAGATACAAAAATAATGATTTAACACTTTTTGTGGCTTTTAAATTACTTTTAATATGTATTGGGGTATTTATATATGTATACATTTGATTTTTAGTTTATAATGCCTTATTGATCGGATAAAAGCTCCTAAGTATACCGGAATTTATGTTGTACAGCATAAATTATTGATTAAGCTCGAACTAAACCTATTCCATATATTTTCTTCTAAATAGGAAATAAATTCGTATTTACATTTTTACAGGATGATATTTAATATCTGTTATGTGTTTTCAATTATTAAGAGTTAATTCATTGTTTTTTAATAAAATATATATTATAGAGCTAATCTATTTTTAATGTTTTGTTAAAAAGTGAGGATTTTAATATCAAGTTTTGACTCAAAATATTTAATTTTATTACACATAATATGCAAAATTATTACCCTGTATAATACTTGCAATCATTTTATTTTATCTGTGATTGAGGCATGAATAATTTAAATTGAAATGCAATACTATTTTGCTCACCATTTTTTTAATTATTAATTTATTGAAAATAAAACATGTACATAATATGCTTGTATTTTTTATGAAGTTTGTAATAATATTTTTGTATTATATTGTTTTTGGCAGTACAATTTAACAAAAAATAATTGTAAATTTGTAATTGCTTTAAATTCTCGTTTAGTATAAAATTGTAATTCGATTAAAAACCTGAAATTTAATTAAAAACCATGAAGAATAATAACAGAGACAAAAAAGACATTCAAAAGCTGATCTTTGAAGAGATTAGGAAAGATTTGCCCAGCCGGTTCGAACTGGCCCGTACTGTATCGAAAATTTTAAAAGTAAGTACCGACTCGGTTTATCGGCGTATCAGAGGTGAGAAAGATATAAGTTTGAAGGAACTTATAATTTTATGCAAGCATTTTAATTTTTCGTTCGACAGATATTTGCAAGAAAGTACGAATGTTCCATCGTTTTATTATCCTCCCTTACGATACAGCACTCCTGAAAACTATGTAGATTATTCCCAGAGTTTGTTGAGGTTTTTAAAATCGATATGGAATATCAGAGAGAAAGAATTTATAATGATTTTATCTGATATTCCGCTTGTACATTTTACAAGATACAAGGAATTAACTCTATTTAAAAGCTTTGTGTCGTCGCATAAAATGTACGAGCATGGTAGCTTTGCTTCCTATGTTGAATATGCCGAAAGCATGCGGGTGATGAACGTGCTTAGCGAGCTGGCCAAAACCTATGTTTTGATACCGACTACCGAAATATGGTCAGAGTCGACAATTGACCCAACTCTGCGATACTTAAAGCTATACCTTAAGGCTGGATATTTCGAAGATGTGAGTGCTGCCCTTGCAATTTGTAACCAACTTACCTTATTAGTTAACCATTTGGAAGATTGGATAGAACGAGGGTATAAAAATGTCGACCCTGAGACATCTGCCATAAAGGTATACCTTAGCGACCATAGTTTCGAAACGGATCTTTTTTATTTACAAAGCGGGCCTATTAAGCTGAATTGCTTTAAATTATCAACATTTAACAGCCTTACATCATCTGATTCGGTATTTTGTGAGGATACGGAAAAGTTTATTGAGGAACAATTGTCTGATTCGGTATTGTTAAACGAGGTTAGTAAAACTGATTGTACTCATTTCTTTAACAGGATGCGTGAAAAAATAAGCCTGACAATCGATTTTATTAAAAATTTTAATGTAAAAAAACCTGTCTAAATCGTGTATTTTTAAACAGTAGTTTTAGTATACGGCTATATAATTGTAAGATGTTGGTATGTTTTATATTAATTTCACCTTTCTCTCTTTGTCTTTTTAAAGCGCTGTTTATTAATATAAAATAGATAAAGCTGTAGCTATCCTATTTGTAGGATAGCTCAGTTTCATTATCTTTTTTTATCTTTGCGTTGCATTAAATTGTCAACGTGAAGCAATTATATTATATATCATTTTGTACCACTGTTTTATTGCTGCTGATAGCATTATTTTTACCACCTGAAAGTAGAGCTACTTTAGCTTATGCTGATTTTTTTGCATTCGATACCATCCCTGTATCTCATCCCGATACAATTAATACCATTAATCCTGATACATTAGCTGTTACACCAAAATCTATTGACTCGATCAATGCATTGGTGCGTGATATACCAACGGATTCTGTACCTGTTTTCAGGCAAAGAAGAAGAGGAATCGATCAAAAAGATGAAAATGAAAAAGATGAACTTAAAAGACTTGAAACGTATGTGTTTACCGATTCTGCGTTAAAGGCACAAAGAATATTCGTGTGGAGTGCCAATCATTACTTTAACAATATTTCTTTAACTAAGATTGATACACTTATCAATGAGAATAAAACGGAATTACCTTTTTATAAAAATGATGTAGGGGTTACATATTTGGGGACTACGGGCAGTGCTACCGTGTTGCACAATTACTTTAAACGCACGTCAACCGAGTTTTTACCGTTTTTCGACCCGTATGCCGAATATCTTAATACCCCCGAAAAAGTAGTATTTTATAATACTAAAACTCCTTACAGTGATTTGGGATATGCTACCTCGGGGAGTAAACGGGTTGCCGAAGATAATTTGAAAGTGTTGTTTACCGCAAATATTTTGCCCGAATGGAATTTCGGAATATTGTATAACCGCTTCGGTACAAAGGGGACGTATCAGAATCAAGGCACAAAAGACAAGTCGTTTACGGCGTTTACCAGTTATACCGGCAAACGTTACGTGGCACATACCGGTTATATTTACAATGCGATAACTAATAACGAAAATGGAGGAATTATTGACGACTATTATTTTGTTGATACCGTGTTGGATGCCGGTGCAATTGACATTAACCTGAAACAGGCAAGCAATAAACTTCGCAGCAATATCTATTTTTTAACGCACTCCTACGGGATACCTGTTGAAATATTGAACAAACGCCGTGACTCGACCGCCATACAAGATGGCGGTACAATGGTATATTTCGGACATTCTTTCGAGTATACACGCTATAATAGGGTTTACACGGATGCATTGGATACGGAAAACTATTATTATGATAAATATTATTTATCGCGTAATTCCAGCTACGATTCGATAGCCGCATCGCAGCTTAATAATAGGCTATTTATACGCCTGCAACCCTGGTCGTCGAATTTTTGGGTATCGAATATCGATGCCGGAATAGGCTATCGGTTTGAGAATTACTATTATTTTAACCCGGCACAATATTTGCAGGGAAAAGGAAACGATAAATACTCCACGGCTTATATATATGGTGGAGCATCAGGTGTTTTTAAGCGGTATTTTAAATGGGATGCCTTTTTGAAATACCATTTTACTGGTTATCGGCAAAATGATTTGCTTTTTGATATAACAGCCAAAGCTTCAATTTATCCCTTGGCGCAAGGGGTTCATTTGCAAGGACGTTTTACATTTGATAATAAACAACCAGCTTATTTTACCGAGCATTATTACGCAAACCATGTGAAATGGGAAAATGATTTTGATAAAACACAGGAAACGAAGATACAGCTATCATTATCCATCCCCGATTGGAGCTTAGAGGCAGGCTTTAATAGCGCATTGGTTAACAAACCTATTTATTATGGTTTAGATGCTTTGCCCAAACAATCGGCCGATGTGATTAATATAACATCGATACATTTACAGAAAAACCTTAAACTCTGGTTGTTCCATTTCGAGCATCGGTTATTGTTGCAGCTAACATCGAATAAAGATGTTATACCATTGCCTTTGTTGAGTGGAAATGTAACTTATTATTTACAATCGGAATGGGTACGAAATATATTGAACACACAGATAGGTTTTGATGTTTATTATAATACAAAGTTCTATGATTATGCTTATAACCCTGCCGTTGGCATGTTCCATATCCAAAATGAAAAAAAATTAGGTAATTATCCTTGGATTGACTTGTTTGCAAATTTTAAATGGAAGCGGGCAAATATTTATATCAAAATGACCAATGTAGCCCAAGGGATTATAGGTAACCGAGATTATTTTTCGGCTCTTCACTATCCGCGAACTAACAGGATGCTCAGGATAGGGATACGCTGGCACTTTTTCACGTAACTGAAAAAATGCCTTTTATGTAACCAAATGGATAACAATGAAATTTAAATTATTCGTTTTTACATTATTGCTTATTGGCTTTTCGACATTAGATTTTTTAGGAGGATCATCAAAAAAAGATGTAATAAGCAATAAAGAAAAAATGGTAATTGCGGTAGATACTCTTCGTGCAAATTATTTCGTAAATAAAGGTGAACCTACCGGATACCAATTAGAGCTGCTGAAGCTTTACACTAAAAAATTTAACACCCCCTTTGAAATGCTGTCCGTTGGCGATAAAAATGAACGAATTACCATGTTGCTGAATGGCACTGCCGATATCGTTGTTTTTAGCGAAGGATCAGACAGTTTATGTACTTTATTAAAAGCTCGTAAGGATATTTGTGCATCAATTCCAATGGATGACAAAAATCAATCGGTATGGATTATAAAAAGCGGGAATGAACATTTAATTAACAGTATTAATTTATGGATAAGCGAACTGAAAGATACCCAGTTATACTGCTTCTGGCAGATACGCTATTTTGACCGCAGTTATTTTGGCAGTAAAGGCCGGATATCCCCTTACGATCACTGGTTTAAACGTTATAGCGCCGAAATTGGCTGGGATTGGCGTTTATTGGCGGCGTTGAGTTACCAGGAATCAAAATTTAATCCGGAAGTCGAATCGAGGTGCGGAGCCTACGGGCTTATGCAGGTAATGCCTGAAACAGCCATGTATATAGGGGTTGACAGTATAGAGCACCCTGAAAACAATATACGTGCCGGGGTGAAATTGATAAAATGGCTGCAACGCCAGCTTGAGAAAGAAGAAATTCCGGAAGAGGAGCAATTGAAATTTGTACTTTCGGCCTATAATGCAGGGATAGGGCGAGTGGAAGATTGCCGGAATTTTGCCTACTCGCAGGGAAAAAGTCCAGATATATGGGATGAAGTGAAAAAGGTAGTACCTTTAATGAGTAAACCCGAATATTATGAGGGAGAGTATATCCGGCGGGGTAAATTTCGTGGTGATGAAACCCTCCGCTTTGTGGATGAGGTATTGGGACGTTACCAGCATTATAAAAATCTGGTACCATCATAGTTATGATATTTATGATTTGTAAAATCATAATAATGTATTAAATACCGGTAATGTTTGTGTGAATATTTAGTAAATATTATATAATCAGGATTTATAGCCGCATAAATATGCGAAAAGCGGGTGTCCAAAAAGTTTTGGATACCCTTTTTTATAGCCTTATTTTTCACTATATTTAAGTCATAAATCAAAGACACTGATTACTTTATGGGCAAGATATCATGGAAGCCCTATAACCAAGGTCAAAGTGTTGGCTCACCTGCAAAATCCTGTGTTTGTACTATAGGTTAAAAAATGGAAAAGTTTATCTTTGTAGTCTATGAAAACAGAAAATCCATATGTAAAGTTGTTTCAACTCATTCTTCCGGT
>JAISFN010000096.1 GCA_031263585.1 Prevotellaceae bacterium
GACTGATTTGCCATCCGTCTTTTATCGAAAGGTAACGTTTTTTCGATTAAAATTTCAGGTAAACCGGAGAACGAAGAAAACTTGTTTTTCGGCGAGGGAGTAAAATCGATTATTGGATGATATATTTGCAAAAAAATAATTGTATTAAAATTGGTTTAATTTGATTAAAACAGCTCAGTGGGCTAAATTGTTGTATGTTTTTACTTATATTCTTATTGTTGATTGTTCTAGCCTCGGTTATTTTTACCGTTCCAATCAAATATAAACATTGGGTAGCTACAGGTTTATTATTTGCAGGCATAATTGCAAGTGCATTTGCCGCTTACCGTTTTCTAGTAACCAATAGCCCTGACGAAGCTCGGTTTACATCAGGTATTTTAGGTATTACCCAGATATACATCGACTCGTTGAGCATCTTGTTTTTAACATTGATAAGCATTGCTGCCGCTACCGCTTTTTTATTTTCAAAAAATTATTTGTCCCACTATATCCGGCAAAAAAAATCAGCCGAATTATCGTTCCATTACATCGCTTACCTGCTATTGTATTATTCAATGGTTGGCGTTGTTATATTCCGCAATGCCGGTTCGTTTTTACTATCGTGGGAGTTGATGGGAATCAGTTCGTTCATTATTATTATCCTTGAGGGTGAACAAAAAGAAAAGCTTAAAGCTGCCATACAGTACCTAGTACAAATGCATATCGGCTTTTTTATTTTGGTAGCCGCATTTGTTCTAGTACAAAGCAAAACTGGAAGCTTCAGCTTTGAGGCATTAAGCTATTATTTTGCCGATAACAAAAATTTACCCGTGTTTTTACTGTTCTTTTTAGGTTTCGGGATCAAAGCAGGATTCGTACCCTTGCATACATGGCTGCCCGAAACGCATTCCATTGCTCCCGGAAATGTAAGTGCCTATATGTCGGGTGCCGTTATCAAAATGGGCATATTCGGCTTGATACGGGTATTAAGCAGCCTTCAAAACCAACTTTTCGAAATTGGTATAATTTTATTATTCATATCCATTATTACCGGACTTTTCGGCATTGCCATGGCCGCCATTCAAAAAGATATTAAGCGACTACTGGCCTATTCCAGTATCGAGAATATCGGTATTATCGGCATCGGCTTATCGGTAGGTTTACTCGGCAAGTATTGGGATAATTATGCGCTTATGATAGCCGGATTTGCCGGGGCGTTAATCCATACGTTCAACCATTCGTTGTTCAAATCTTCGTTATTTTTCAGCGCTGGGCTGCTAACCAAAGCTGTACATACCCAAAACATGGACAAAATGGGCGGAGCAATTAAACGCATGCCATACACATCAGCTTTTTTCCTGTTCGGGGCGCTGGGGATATGCGCTTTACCACCTTTAAACGGCTTTGTATCAGAATTTATTATGTATAATGGGTTTTTTACGGCAATACATGATAATAACCCGCTTACAACAGTTACCATAGTAGGTGCGATAATAACACTGGCTTTAATCGGAGGATTATCCGTTATGGCCTTTTCAAAAGTGTTTGGCATTGCCTTTTTAGGCGAGCCGCGAAGCAGAACCGCCGCCGACATCTGCGAGGCGCCCAAAGCAGCCTGGCAGCCTTTATTAATTCCGCTTGTAATCGGCATATTTCCTTTTGTTTTCATTAAGCTGTTTTGTAAAATCAGCTGGCAAACATTTTCAATTGATCATGCCAATGCCTTTGTTGTTACTCAAAAATTCAGCATGGCCTACAACCACTTGGTATTGATAAATTTGGTTTTAATTGCTATTATCGGGCTTATTTGGTTTATCCGCCACAATCACTTACACCGGCATACGGTGAGGTATAAACCCACTTGGGGATGCGGGTATACAGCTATAACACCCCAACATCAGTATACATCGGCATCATTTGTAAGCGATTTCGAGCATTTAACTAACCCCATTACCCGCTATAAGCGCGAAATGAAAGCTATTGCAGAAACCGAAATCTTTCCGCATCCACGTACATTCGAGGGGAAAGAACACGATGTTATACGCGCACAGTTAGTAAGCCGCCCTGTTAAATGGATTAACAAGTATTTTTTCCGTTTTGCCATTTTCCAAACAGGCAAATTACAGCATTATGTGCTGTATGCGTTACTATTTATGATTTTAATTCTCATACTCACGTATTTTAATATAATTTAGATTAATTTTTCTTTGCAAAAAATGTTTTCATTCATACTGATAATAGTTTGCGCTTTTTTCTTTCCGGGTATAATCAACCGTACCCGCAGCATTGTCAGCGGGCGCAAAGGCCCTAAAATATTACAGCCCGTGCACAATATCGCATTGTTATTACGTAAAGGGAGCGTTTTCAGCACAAGTTCCAGCATAATAACCCAGTTTGCACCGATAGTATATATTGCATCAACCGTTGTTGCCGCGCTGTTAGTACCGTTCGGCAACTATTCCGCCCTTATTTCGTTTGACGGCGATTTTATTGTTTTCGTATACCTTTTGGCATTAGGACGCATTGCCCTTATATTGGAAGCAATGGATGCCGCCAGCAGTTTCGAGGGGATGGGAGCAAGCCGCGAAGCCCTATACTCGATGCTAGTTGAGCCCGCCTTTTTTATCCTGATGGGCGCTTTTGCCTTGATAACCGGATATACTTCGTTCGAAGCTGTTTTTACCTATTTCCAAACAGGAGGATTAAACGGTACGGTATTAGGTATACTAGCCGCCTTTGTTTTATTCGGTATTATGATTGTTGAAACCTGCCGCGTACCTGTTGATGATCCGCGCACGCACCTCGAATTAACCATGATTCACGAGGTAATGATTCTGGATAACAGCGGGTTCGATTTAGGCCTTATCCACATTACCATATACCTTAAATTTACTATTTTCAGTGCATTAATTGCAGCCTGTCTTATTCCTACCGAAATCGGGTTTGTATGGTACTTGTCTTTATATTTTATCATCGAAATTGCTTGCGCCATTGTTATCGGATTTCTTGAGAGCTTCAGGGCACGTTACCGTTTGCCGCGTAACCCATCATACATGATTACTATAACAGCCATGGCCTTTGTTGCGCTTATAACGGCTGCCGTAATGTAAACCGTTCAATTAAAAATCGGACAATAAAAATGATAAAGCTATTTATATTACTTTTTGCATTTTCGCTTATATTTTTATCAATTACCGAGCGTTTCCGTACCTATGCCATGCTCATACGCCTACAGGGTTTCCTCCTTTTTGGCATATCGTTTTATTTGCTCGAAGATATCAACCCGTTAAACTTGATATTTATTGTTCTCGAAACATTGATATTTAAAGCGATTATTGTACCATGGCTATTGTACCGGATAATTCATCAAACAGGTATTGCCCGGGTTCATAAAAATGCTTTACCCAGCTTTTACTCCGCTATTTTAACAATTATCGCCTTGCTGATAAGCATTGTTACCGCCTATGCTTTGTCCGACTCGAAAATCGATGCCTCATTCCTTACCATTTCGATATTCACCATGCTTACCGGATTATTGTTGATTATAACGCACAAACGTATTTTCTCACATATGGTCGGCTTCTTGGTTATCGAAAATGCCGTATTTCTGTTTTCGATTGCAGCAGGAACCGAAATGCCTATGCTGATAAATACGGGAATTTTGCTTGATATATTCATAAGCGTACTAATACTAAGCTTTTTCATAACCAAAGTAAACGATAGTTTACATACGGCCGATAGCGAAAACTTAACCGAACTTAAAGATTAGGTTTAGGCAAATGAAAATTTATGCGACTCAATAAGAAATATTTGCTTTTACAAAAAGAAAATCGGGAAAACTAAACAATACGCTAACCGAAGTGTATACCCATTAGTAATTAAACACTTTCGGCTGGATATTTTGAAAAAAACATGCATAGTGAAAAAATATGTGCACTAAGAAATCAAAACACTGTCTTAAAAGATATTAAAATACTATTGTTAAAAAATAAATTTACTATTTTTGTAAATTATTCATTATCCGTATTGCAATAGCGCTTTACAAATCTGAATGCAATCATTGATAAATACTGAAATACAGACATATTAAGTTATACCACAATGAAAAAACTTTTCACAATATTAGTTTGTGTCCTTATAAGTCTTTCGTTATTTGCCCAAAAAACTAAAAAAGCCGAAAAAGCGTATAACGAAGGAAATTATCCTTTGGCTATCGAAGAATACACATTACTTAAGGAACAAACCGGTGACTCCCAGCTAAAATCCCAGTTCGATTATTATATCGGAGAGTCGTACCGGAAAATGAACCGACCGGACAGGGCAGAAAAACCTTTTTTGAATGCCATTCGAGGCGGGTACATGTCCAAAGATATTTTCCGTTCATTGGGCGAAGTTCAGTTGAAGTTGGGCAAATATGAAGACGCCCTTTCTTCTTTCGAATCATATAAACGTTCGAGTCCCAGTGATCCATTAGCTGAAGTCGGTATAGCATCCTGCAAATATGCCCAGGCAAATACATTCGTCAATCCGTTTTTCGATCCCAAACCGCTGGATCGTGTTAATTCCAATAAAAACGAACTCGGTGTAAGTTATTTTAACGACGGGTTAATCTTCTCGTCAACCCGTGCGGTTTACTCCAATAGCAACAAGGATGACGAAGAAGATGACGATTCGGATAAAAAAGAAGTATATACCCGGTCGGGTTTAGGACAAGCAAGGGTATTTATGGCCTCGGGAAACAACGGTACATTCGGGCGAGCCATTGAAGTTACCGAACTAAACAAAATGAAAGATTTTTCAAATGATGGCGTATTTTCGTATGATCCTTACAGCCGGCAAGGGTTTTATGCCCGTTCCGATGGAAAAAAATCCTATATCCAGTTTATGGAGTATAAAAATAACAAATGGATAAAGAAAGATAAAATAGAAATCGACAGTAAACGTGAACCTATCGGGCATCCATTTATAACCCCCGACGGCAACCGTATTTATTTTACATCAACTATGGCAGGAGGCTATGGTAAAAGCGATATCTGGTATATCGAACGTACCGGAAGCGGATGGACTAACCCCATAAATGCCGGAGACAAAGTAAATACTGCCGGTAATGAAGTATATGCCACTGTTGCCAGCGATTATCTGTTTTTCGCTTCCGACGGGCATGTTGGGTTTGGAGGGTTTGATATTTTCGCTTCCAAAATGGTCAACGGTATACCGCAACAGGCTTTTAATATGGGACATCCGTTTAATACTTTTGCCGATGATTACAACTTAGCCATGCGTACCGATATGGAAGAGGGGATTTTTGTTAGCGGACGCAATGTTCGTGGAGGCGATGATATCTATTATTTTAAAGGGTTACCCAGTGCAGTTATTGCCTCGGGCGCAATTACCGATGCCGAAAGCGGGATGCCGGTTACCAACGTACTGGTTGAATTAGTTCAAGGTAAAAATAATACGGTAGTAAATAAAACAACAACTAATACCGATGGTAAGTTTTCGCTTTTTGCTGAACCCGAACGACAATATATACTAAAAACCACGGTCGCCGGTTATCCGTCGGCTTCATTAAATTTGCCAACCGATGCTAACCGTTTTGGCAAGCTAAATGATTTGGACATAAAATTATCATCGAACGCTTCTGTTATTTCCGGAAGAGTATATGCCCGAAATACTTTTATATCGCTTGAAAATATTGATGTTTCTCTTTTGGTTAATGGTAAAGTTACTCAAACAGCAAAAACTAATTTCGATGGTATATATAAGTTTGGCGATATCAAAGGAAATACGCAATATACTATAAAACTGTCTCCTGAAGGTTATTTTTCCGATAGTAAACAATTGGCAACACCGGCTCTAACTCGCAATTTCGATTTTAGCAAGGCCGGAGGTTATGATAACGATTTTGCATTAGAAACCCTTGAGGTAAATAAAGAGATTTTTATGAATAAGGTTGATTTTCCGAAAGAAAAATCCAATTTATTATCCGAGTCGTTCCCAGAATTAGACCGTTTAGCCGATCTATTTATTAAAAATCCGCAATGCCGGATTCTTATAACAGCTTATACCGATGTCCGGACCAACGCAAAAACCGCGACAGACCTGACTACACAAAGGGCAGATGCCGTTAAAAGCTATTTTACCGCAAAAAGTGTAAGTACCGGCCAATTAACTACAAAGGGCATGGGAAGAAACCGGCTACTGATTTCGAATGCAAAAACTGAAGAAGAACATAAACGCAACAACCGTGTAACTTACACCGTTACGAGTGTAACAAAGCTTAACGAACCGGTTACTGCCCCTACAACAACACCGGGTAAAACAACAACTACACAACAACCGTTAACAACGCCGGGTACAACGGCTAATCAGCAAAAACCAGGGGATAGTACACCTACCCAAATCACTACACCGGTAACAACACCGGGTATAACAACACCTGTGACAACAGACGATTACGAAAGCTTACCGTTTCGTATACAAGTAATGACGCTAAAGGCGCTAAAAATCGATAATCCATTATTTAAACGCATTAAATCGGAATTAAAAATGGATGTGCACCATGCTGTTGGAGCCGATGGCTTGTACCGTTATTATGTAGGCGGCTTTGCTACAAAAGAAGATGCCACGAAAGTGCTTCAACAACTTAAGGCGATGAAAATTGAAGGTTGCTGGGTTAGACCCAAAAGCGAATATTAACAGGATAACCCATAAAATACACAGAGGATGTCAGAAATATATTCCGGCATCCTCTGTTTTGCAACTATAAAACCTGTAAATAATGAATATCGAAACCATATGCGAACATTGCTGACAAAAGCTGAAGTAACGGAATCGTCGCCATTTGGCGATGATAATATTGTGTTTAAAGTATGCGATAAAATATTTGTTTTGCTTAGCCTCGACAAACCCTGAATTAACTTAAAAATGGATTGATGAGTCATACAGGCTTGTTGTAACTAAGTGTTGCCCAAAAAAATTACAACAATTGTTCGATCAATAGCTTGCTTTATCCGGATGTATCTACCCCACAAATAATTGTTCGGGCAATTGTGCTATTATTTTTATGCGTATGGCCTCATTTAAAAAGAATTCGACAGCCTGGCGTCCTTCTTCACCCAAATTAACTGTATAATTATTCACAAACAACGCAATATGTTTTTGCATTACATTTTCATCTATTTCCTGAGCATGGAAACGGACAAAGTCGCAGCTTGCACTGGGATTTTGCAAGGCAAACTCCACGCTACGGTGCAAAACTCTGTCGATTTTACGTTGAGTTTCAATTGGTAATTTCCGCGATACGGCAATACAGCCTAATGGGATGGACTTACCCGAATAACCCTCCCAAAAAGCCCCCAAATCGCTGATTAATTGTAAGCCTTTTTTTGCATACGTAAAACGGCTTTCGTGAATCAATACGCCGGCATCCGTTTCGTTGCTCAAAACGACCTCCTCGATATCCGAAAAAAGGTACTCCCTCGGTTCCTTTATTTCCTGAAAAGCTGTTTTCAACAAAAATGCGGCGGTAGTATAGCGTCCCGGAACGGCAATAGTAATATGCGGAACTTCATCGAGGTAAACCTTCCGTTTACTTACAAACAAAGGCCCATTACCACGCCCAAGGGCACTGCCTGCATTTAAAATGGCATATTTATCGGCAACATAAGCATATGCATGATAACTGAGTTTACTAACATCCATATCCGCTTTTATGGCATGATGGTTCAATTCTTCTACATCGGCCATAAATACCTCAAAACTCAATCCCTCCGTATCAATACGTTTATTAACAATAGCGTCAAAGATAAATGTATCGTTGGGGCAAGTTGAAAAACCAAGAGACAGTTTCATTACAAATATTTTATTTCCGTACTAAATAAATAATTTCGTTGGCTGGTAAAGCATACCGGATTATATCCGCTTTAGGCAAGGTTTTTACATAATCATCTTCAACAACAATAAATCCGCCTTTTTCCAAACGCTTGCCATAATCGGCTCCAAACTCGCGCAAATGGTCGCATTGCCCGAAATGCCTAGCACGTTCTTCGGGTGTAGTAATACACGGATCTTCATAGGTAATTTCCCGACTATAATTAACAGGCGATTGAATGATTCCCCACCCGCCCGGCCGCAGTACTCGGCATAATTCCTGTAAAGCCTTCAAATCGTTGTCTACATGTTCCATAATATGATTACATAATATCACATCGAACGAATTATCAGGAAAAGGAATATCCTGCACATCCATCTTTACCTTTGCTAAAGGCGATTCCAAATCAGCTGTAATATAGTTGTCGTCCAATAATTTTTCAAAACGTTTGATAAAACAAAATTCCGGGGCTACATGTAAAACTTTGGGATTAGCTGTATAAAAATCAGTTTTATTCTGTAAGTACAATTGTATCAACCTATGTCGTTCCAAAGCCAGACAATGAGGGCAAAGCGCATTTTCGCGTAGTTTGCCATATCCGTAAGGCAAAAATTTATGGTAATGATTGCAGCATACTGTGCATTCAACCTTATCTCCTATATAAAAAACTGATATAGTGCGCGTTACTAATTGAGCGAACAGTTGCAGGTATTTACGAGGCACATGCTTTAAAAAAAAACGGATAATTTGTTTCATAAAACAATTTTAAAATGCGTTGATGAGTTGATTTGCCTATTCTCTAATCGGTACAATAAAATAGCTATTATAATTTTATATTTCCCGTTATTTCCGATATTTTTTGTAAATACATCTCGGGGATATTTTGCTTTAACATTCTCTGTAAAACGCTTATATCTCCGCTCGAATAAAAACGATAGTTGGCATCCAAACCAGTATTGTTCACTAAGTTCTGTTCTTCCAGCAATTGCTTTGTGCGTATAGCAATTGCCGGAGCCGGGTCAAGCACAAGCAATTCGTTTCCTGCTATTTTCCGGATATTATCTATTAAAAAAGGATAATGTGTACAACCCAGCACCAAATGGTCGATACGGTCGACCAACATCGATTCGATATATTTTCGTAGTAAAGCTTCTGCTTCGGGCGTTCCTGTTTTGCCCTGCTCAATCAATTCCACTAGTCCCTCTCCCACCCTGATATCTACATTTACATTCGATGCAAAACGGGCTTTTGTCTCGTTAAATAACCGTCCCTTTAACGTCCCTTCAGTTGCCAGTATTCCTATCGATCCGGTTTGCGAGTTAAGCGCAGCAGGCTTTATTGCCGGCTCCATTCCCACAAAATTTATCCCGGCAAATGTTTTACGCAAATAATCAATGGCTGCCGATGTTGCCGTATTACACGCAACCACTATAATTTTGCATGTTTCGGAGAGTAAAAAACGTACTATTTTATCGCACAAGCTAATGACAGCCTCCTGCGGTTTCGGGCCGTACGGACAATTTCCACTATCGGCAAAATACACAACTGATTCGGATGGTAAAAGTTTTACAAGCTCTTTCCAAACCGATATCCCACCAACACCCGAATCAAACATTCCGATAGGTTCCTCCGATTGTCTATTCCGATTTATTATATTCATTATAAGCAATATATAATCAAGTAAAATTATAGCCATCCTTTAAAGGATGGCTATAATTTATTAAATTCTACTGGAATTACTTTGTTATACCTAATTCTTTTTTCACTAAATCGAGCACATTGATTGCCTGCGCTTCGTTCATGTATGGCAGTGCTCCTGCGCTTGTATCAAAAATATAGGTAAACCCATTGTCCTTACCCACTTTAGTAATGGCATTACGGGCTTTAGTTAAAATAGGCATCATCAACTTTTGCGACTCCTCGTTATACTCATTTTGAGAACTCTCCATTTTTTCTTGTACCCTACGCTGCATATCGTTAATTTCGGTTTGCTTAGCTGTTTTAACAGCATCTGTCCATCCTGCTTCGCCTTTTTGGTAAGCATCAACCTTTTTATTAACCTCCACTTGCATTTCCTCAATTACCAGTTCCAAATCTTTACCGTAGGCTTCCATTTTCTTTTGCACCGAATCAATATCGGGCATAGCCTGCATTAATTCGGAACTGTTGATATAGCCAAACTTATACGATTGCCCCGATAAATTACCACCAGATACGGCAAGCAAAGCTAATATTAAAAAAATATATAATTTATTCATTGAAATTCAAATTATTAAATAAAGACACTCAGCTGCCTATTTCGTTATATTCAATTCTTTTTTCACCAACGGCAAAAGGTCTGTACTTTGTGTTTCGTTAAAATATACAAGTACATTGGTGCTCAAATCAAAAATAAAAGTAAAGCCATTCGCTTTTGCCACTTTATTTATTGCTTCGCGGGCTTTTGTAATAATCGGTTCTAGTAACTTCTGGCTTTCGCGGGCATAATCCTGTTCTGAATTTTGGGACTGTTCACGTAACCTGTTCATAACATCGACCAATTCTCTTTGCTTGGCTGCTTTTACCGCATCTGACCAGGTATTCTGCTTATCATTAAAATCATTCAGCTTTTTTTGATAGTCTGTTTGCATATCCTGAATTATCTCATGCAAATCCTTTTCATAGGCTTGCATCTTTTGCTGATACGACTCTAACTCCGGCATAGCCTGTATTAATTCCTGGGTATTAATATGCCCGAATTTAAGCGATTGAGCAGATACTTTCCCTGCAGATAAGGCAATAACAGCAGCAATTACCAATGTAAATATTTTCTTCATAAAGATTTATAATTTAAAATTCGTGTTTTTTCACGTGTAAAGTTACTATTAATTTTTATATCCCAATTTTTCCACCACCTTATCACTAAGGTCATATTTCGGGTTATTGTAAATAATCCCGGGATTATTGCTTACGTCAAAAATAGTTGCATAGCCGCCATCATTCGCTAGTGTTTTTATTGCATTAAAAACCTGGTCTTGTATCGGCTTCAACAATTCTTCCTGTTTTTTCGCTATGGTTCCTTCAGGGCCGAAATACTTTTGCTGCAAATCCTTAACCTCCTTTTCACGATCAATAATTTCCTTCTCACGGGTTTGCCGCATCGATTCACTTAACAACACTTTTTCCGACTGGTATTTTTTAAACAAATCATCTACCTTTTGATAAGCCGCTTCAACTTCTTTCTGGTATTGGGTAGAAAGTTTTTCAAGTTGATCCTGAGCAGTTTTATACGAAGGAACTTTTTTCAAAATATATTCAGTATCAACATAGGCAAATTTTTGGGCTGAAGCTATACCTACCACAAATATAATAATACCCAAAGTAATAAATAACTTTTTCATTGTATTGATATTTAAATAAGTAATTCTAAATATTTATTTTACACTTCAATTTATACCTCGCTTTTAACTATATAAGGTACTTTATTAAATAATTATTATTAACCGTGTCAAATATTGTGCCAGGCAGTTCCGCATACATGTATCTTGTTTAATATTAGGTTATTCAATGAGAAATTAACAAACAAATATTCCCTTAAAATTGTTGTCCGAGAACAAATGCCAAATTACCCCCGTTTGCACCGGGACGTCCTGGGATTGTATCGAAACCATATCCCCAATCTAATCCTAACATACCAACAATTGGTAAGAATATACGTACCCCAAATCCGGCCGAGCGTTTAAGCGAAAACGGATTAAACTGTTTTATATCCGACCATGCATTACCGGCTTCCAAAAAGCCTAGTACATAAATTGTCGATTGCGGTTGAAGGATAATGGGAAAACGAACTTCTGCAGTAATTTTATTATACACGTTTCCGGCATAAGCTTTACCGGCCAAAGGCGTTAACGAGTTATCCTCATAACCGCGCAGTGCAATAATGTCTTGCCCGTACATAACATAACCCGACATACCGCCACCACCAACAACAAAGCCACCGAACGGAGAATATCCCCAATCCTTATTATAGTAACCCAAATATCCGAACTGCCCCCGGGCATGCAATATCAAATTGCCCACAATAGGAGTATAAACAGCTCCGTTAAAAGTCCATTTATGATATTCAATCCACTTGTATCTTTCTTCTTCCTTTACTTCTTTCCAATGTTTGTTACTAAACAGGGAATATGGGGGCGTAAATTGTACGCCAATGGAAAAATCGGAACCAACACGGGTAAATATAGGCTGGTCGATAGATTTTCGCCCAAATACTATCTTAAGACTCAAATCGTTAGAATTACCATCTTCAAAAATAAAGTTACCGCGCCAGTTATTCAACATATAACGCTGTAAATTCAATTCATAATAAAGCGAGAACATGTGATCGGGCCATTTTAACCGGTAACCTAAGCCCACCGAAAGCCCCATAACTTTCATGCTTTCTCCGGTTGTATTCATATTGCCATAGTAACCATACGGGTCGTAATAATATGCTGAAGTTTGATTTGAAAAATAAGCGCTTATCGATAACGAAACAGGTTTTTTACCTCCAACCCAAGGCTCCATAAAGCTAATGCTGTATTGCTGGTAACGCTTACCGTTGGTTTGCGCCCGGACTGACAATGTCTGCCCGTCTCCCGAAGGAACTGGTCGCCATGATTTAAAATCGAAGAAACGGCGAATTGAAAAGTTTGTAAAACGTATCCCTAAAGTACCCACAAACATATTGGCTCCCCAACCTCCCGATATTTCGAGCTGGTCGTTTGCTTTTTCCTCTACTGCATAAGTAATATCGACAGTACCGTCTATTTCATTAGGTTGTATTTTTGGGAAAGATGTATACAACTTTTCGGCATCAAAATAACCCAGGTTTGCCAGGTTACGAATCGATTCGCGGAGCTTGGTTATCCCGAAAAGGTCGCCGGGAACCGTATATAATTCACGGCGGGCAACATGTTCATTTGTCTTTGTATTACCTATGATATCAATACGGTTAAAACGGGCCTGGTCTCCTTCAAAAATACGTACTTCAAGGTCAATGGAATCATTATCAATATTTGTTTCGACCGGGGTTACCCTTGAAAACAAGTATCCTTCATCCTGATACCATGTATTGATGGATTGTTCGTCGTTAAGAAGCATTTTATTAAGCGTTACCTGATCGTATACATCGCCTTTATCTATTTTCAGCATCCGGGATAAATTGTCCGATGAAATTTTAGTATTTCCAATCCAGCTTATATTACGGAAATAATAGCGCTTACCTTCTTTAACTTTAATATAAATACCTACTTGCTTATCGTTGATTTTATATACGGAGTCTTCCAGAATTTCGGCATCCCGAAAACCTTTTTCGTTAAAATAATTAATTAGGTTATCTTTATCTTCTTCAAAATTTTCTTCGATATATTTTTTCGATTTAAAGAAATTACGTAAGCTCTTTTGCTTTGTTTTCTTCATCGAAGCCTGCAACTTACGGCTCTTTAACTCTTCGTTACCATCAAATGTAATTTTTTTGATTTTTACCTTGCTTTTTTTATCGACATGAAACGTAAGCTTCACCGAATTTTTAAAATAATTGCTTGTATCGGTTGTTTGTGTTACTTCAACAGTTGTATTTAAATAGCCTTTGTCAGCAAAAAACTTTTTTATTTTGTCAACAGCATTTTTTACGGCATAATCAGAGTATGCGCCATTACGCCTAAGCCCCAAATTATCTTGTAAATCTTTCCGTTGCCCTTTACGTATACCTGTAATTTCCCAATTATATATACGAGGACGCTCTTGCAAATCGATATTTAGCCAAACTTTATCCCCTTCAATTTTTGTTATTGTTAAATCGACATTACCAAAAGAGCGTTGCATCCATAAACGTTTTACAGCCTGCTTTGTTGTTTCGCCGGGGATATCAATCATATCGCCTTTTATCAATCCCGATATCGAAATAACCTGCTCCGGACTAAAGAAATTAATTCCGGTAACTGTAATATCTTCTATTAGATATTTTTTACGATTATCATAATCAACCTTATCCAATGAAATTGAAGGTTTGGTAGTCTCTTGTGCAAATAAATTAACACAAAACAATAAATTTAAAATACCTCCTAATACAATCCATTTATTCATTCGTTACTTATTTTCTTGTTAGGCGTTTTTAATTTGTTCGCTTGTTTTACCAAATCTCCGTTCACGCTTTTGATATTCAATAATTGCTTCCCAAAGGTGCTTTTTCCTGAAATCAGGCCAAAGTACTTTCGGAAAATATAGTTCAGTGTAAGCGACTTGCCATAACATAAAATTACTTATCCGCTGCTCGCCACTTGTCCGAATCAACAATTCGGGGTCGGACATTTCAGCAGTTGCCAAATATTCGGCAAATATATCGGTTGTAATGGATCCGATTGATAAACTTCCGTTTTTCACTTTCTCCGCCACCTTTTTAACGGCCTCTACAATTTCCCAGCGTGAGCTATAGCTCAATGCCAGTGTTAAAACAAGTCCCGTATTGTTTGATGTGTATTGAATAGATTGGTTTAATTTGTTTCGAACATTTTCAGGGAACGAGCCAATGTCTCCAATAGCCCTCAGGCTGACATTATTTTGGTGCAGTTCATCCGTTTCCTTTACAATAGCCTCAACAAGGAGGGACATCAGCGCTTCTACTTCAGAAATTGGGCGATGCCAGTTTTCTGTCGAAAATGCATATAAGGTAAGGTATTTAACACCGGCCTCGGCAGCAGCTTTCACACTATCGCGAACAGCTTCTACCCCATTCCGGTGCCCGAAAATACGCCCTAACCCGCGCTTTTTTGCCCAACGCCCATTCCCATCCATTATGATAGCAATATGCTGCGGTACTTTATTTTTATCTATCTCCAAAGGGATCATAATTCAAATTTGCCTTTACTTCTGTAAAACTTACAAAAGTAAGTCTTTATTTTTATTCTACAAGTCCTTTTGAAGGAAAGCTTACTATAAAATAGAGTATTTTTTCGAGTTTTTTTAATGAAAAGCCAAGGAAATAAGTACATTCTTAAAAAAAGGAAGCAACATAGATGTTATAGCCTGACTCTATTTTTTCTTATTCCTCGATTTTTTACCGGAATTGTCGTACGAATTATAAAACCGGTTAATTCCTTTTTTAAAATCTTTTGATGACTCCCAAGGGATAAGAGCAGGACACTTTTTATTTGTTTTTAAGCGATAAGCTATTGATACTCCAAATGTAGAAATCCAATCGCTGTTTAACAATTTTGATCCGCCGTTGGTATTATCAAACCGGTCGATTTTATCCCAAAACGACTTTTTAAATTGCCACTCAACCCCTAATGTCCAGCGTTCCCAAGGAGTCCACTTAATACCCATAGCAATAGGGATGGTGAAAATTTGCGAAGACCCCTCATTATCCTCTTTTGAGCCGTAAAGTTCGGGGAAAGAAGCTCCTGCCGCCCTATTTTCGGTCTCATTACGATACGTGTCGGGATATAAAATTGTTAAGCCCAAACCTAAAAACAGGTAAGGCGTCCATTTTTGTTTCAGTTGGTGGAGTGCAGGATCGAATGCCCTGAATCCAAGTTCCATTCCCATATTAATATCGACAAACGTACGGCTGAATTTTATCACATAATCCGGAAAGTGTTCATCATAATAAGGTAACTCGCCCGAATAGTTTTTCGAATTTCCGTCAACTTTTCCCATCGTTACCGAAGTGCGGATAGAATATAGCATGTTAAATGAGTAACGATGAAAAACGGTTCCGTAGTATCTGGGATTATTAAAGGGAAACCACTCATTAAAGTCGCCCAAATAGAAAGTAGTCCCCGCTCCTAATCCCAAATCGGTTTTTTCGGGGGTAAAGAAGGATTGTTTGCTCCTATTAACCTGGGCTTGTGTAAAAATTGCCAACCCTGCCATCGCTACAATTAACAGCACTATCTTTTTCATCAATTATTTCTTAGTAAATATCTTCAAGCCAACGACAAAATTACAAAAAACTACGAGTTTATAAAATAATCCATGTGAAGTATTAACAGAGTTTAAGATGAGGCGTCGAATCTTAACTTAATTTCGCGGATCGAAACCCCAGTGCAGTTTATTTTGCAGAGTTTTAAAAAAACTTGTTGTATTCAGTTTTATAAAATTTAAATTATATTTCGACCTCTTTATATAAAATTTCATACCCGACTCTACCTCAAACATTTGGTTGTCAATTGTAATATTAGCTTTGCCCTTGCGTGTTACAATTTCGATTTCGATGATCGAATCTCCCGAAATTATAATAGGACGAATATTAAGATTATGAGGAGCAATGGGGGTTATGATAAAGTTTTCGGAATTAGGCAGTATTATCGGGCCGCCTACACTAAGCGAGTATGCCGTTGACCCTGTGGGTGTAGATACTAACAACCCATCCGACCAATAAGAGGATAGCATTTCATTATCTACTTTTACTGTAGTTTTTATCATTACCGGGGTATTTCGCTGTACCGACACTTCGTTTAAAGCGTGGGGAAAATCATTTTTGCCGATAAATGTTCCTATAACTTCCAGTAAACAACGTTTTTCGATACTATATTTATTTTTAAACAAATCGTCCAATGCCTGTGTTATTTCCGAAGGCGATGCTTGGGCTAAAAATCCCAGGCGCCCCAAATTAACTCCCAATATCGGGATGTTTTTTTGAAGTACGAATTTTGCAGCCTCCAAAAAAGTTCCGTCACCACCCATGCTCAACATATAATCAATAGACGGGTCCAACTCATTGGATGAATTAAACAGCTTGCATTCGGGGAAATCTATCCCAAGCTCGGCTGTAATAAAACAGTAAAAAGGTGCATATATGTATGTTGATGCCCCATACCTAAGTATTGCATCAACTAATTGTTTGGTTTCAGGAGAATAATCCAATTTATAACAACGACCGTATACTGCAACTTTCATAATTGTATTTTATTTTATAATAAACTTTAGAAGCAAGAATCAAGTAGCAAGATTTTCAATGTGCTAATTTGCTGATATGCCAATGTGTCAATGGTTAATCGTAAAGTGTAAATATTAATTTACGAATGAAAAAATTAGAAAATTATTTTTAAATCCACTCATTTACGAATTAGCACATTAAAAAATATTGATACTCAATATATAATACCTGATATCTGATACTCTTTACTTTTCACTCTTTAAATAAATATATATACCCGTACAAAAACCCTACAAAAACCACTCAGCCTGTAATATTTCCAGGTGTTGCCGAAATCAGGTTTACTATACCGAACTCGTACCAGCTGATATCGGCGCCTGAAAATATGGCTGCTGGAGTAAAAAACATATTGGTGACGGAGTATTCATAACCCAATGTAACGAATAGCATTACCGGAGTCCATATACCAATGGCTTTACCTGTCAAGTCTTTGGCGGCAAAGCCCATCTAGGTCCCCAAACATACCAGCCAGTTTGTCCTTATACCTCTTAAAAATATGGTAAAAAAAATCCATCGAAACTTTGTTACCGGCCAAATTGTACAAATAGCTATTCCACGGTTTGGCCGATAGCAAGCCTACTCTGGTAGCCATAAAATAAGTCACAAATAAGGCTCCCGCAAAATTAAATGCATATGCTAAAACCACACTTTAAAAAGCTGTTTAACGGGTAATTTCTTCTTCAAAACAGGTAATACCATAGCGGTACAATTGCTTGTATACAAATCGGCCCCGGCTACCGACACCATCATCAAACCAATAGGGAACATAGCCTCTCCGACAAATTTAACCAAACCCTGATTAGCAGCCATTACACCGGGCATACCGCCCGCAACTATAACAGAGAGCAGACCGCCAAAAGCAATAAAAACCCCACCCAAAAAGATCAGCAATGCAAAACGGGAAAAAGCCGATTGAGCTTTATAAATCCCCGACTTACAAAAATCAGCGGCAATTTCCTTAGGTGTAATTATATTCGACATTTTTTATAATTGATTTGATACGTTTATTTTTAAATACGATTAACAATAAACCCCGCATGACACGGGGTTTAATCATTCTCAAAATATCTAGTTATTTAAATTAATCTTCGTCGTCATCAAAATCTTCGTCAAAGTCTTCACCATCAAGATATTTTTCATCGTCATCGTCGTAATAGTCTTCTATCGAATCCACATTCCGCTTAAATTTAAAATACTCGATTTCTTCATCTTCTTCTATCTCTTGATATAAAACACGTTTAACATTTTTTTCTTTTTTTTCGGGTACTAGTCGCTTACCCTTTCCATTTTGATCGCCGCCAGCAAAACTATCACTGTCTGTGCGAAAATTTACCTTCGTTTTCATTCGAACTAAGACTAAAATGAATTTTTGTTTAACCTCCTTTTTAATGACACATAATAAACGATAATCAATTAACAAATAAAATAACTTTACATGCTCAATCAATTAATCAATTGCAAGTTTAGCTATATTTTTTGAATAAAAAAACACTTACGGCTAAGTTTTTGATTTAAGATTACAGATTTAAGATTTTTAAAAGCATAACTATATGTAAATATTTATTATAAGGCTTATATTTTGTCCGATATAAATATTTCTATTTTTTACGGATTGCCATTATTCCATCGCGAAAGGGTAATAAAATACATTCAACACGTACATCGGTAACCACAAAGTCATTAAACTCAACTATACCTTTAGTATACCTGTCATTATGTTTAATTTCTTTCACTATTTTCCCGTCCCACAGCACATTATCGGCAAAAATAAAACCGCCGGGGGCTACTTTGTCAAAAACCGTATGATAATACTCCAAATACTCACGTTTATCTCCATCAATAAACACAAAATCAAAAAGAATGTTTAACTGCGGAATAATGGTTAGAGCATTACCCTCGTGAATAATAATCTTACCCACTACGTTTGACCGTGAAATATATTCGCGGGCAATTTCAAGGGTTTCATCATTGATATCAATAGTATGCAGCACTCCTTCATCGGTTAATCCCTGTGCAAGACATATTGCCGAATAGCCTGTAAATGTGCCTATTTCAAGAATATACTTAGGCGAGATCATTTTGCTGAACATTTGAAGGATACACCCTTGTATTTTCCCCGATAACATACGGGGCTGCAATACCTTAAGATGAGTAATACGGGTTAATTCCCGTAAAAGCTCGTCTTCGAGCGAAGTATGCTCTAAAATATATTTTTCGATATCCTTATTTATTTCCAACATTTTATTCAGGATTGTAGAACACACAAGGCGACAGGTCGCAATCTTCCAATCGCTGGTTATCACTTAACAGTCGATTGATTATACTAAACGTTGAACTATGTACCAATATGGCAAATAAACACTCGTCGGACAATTCCTTGCCGGTCAGTTTTTGCCGGATAACATTAGTTGCAATATTATATAGCTGATTATTAATGTACATATATTCAGTGCCGTCATCTTTATTTTTGAATAGCATGTAATAGTCGAGATGTCTGGCTTCCGGAAATAATATATGGCATAAAACCACTGAATAAACAAAGGTCGTTTGCAAGTTTTGTATCGCCATTGGTAATAATTGTTAAAGCCGAAATGATATTTTCCGTTTCTTTTTCCTTGTTATCCTAAAAAAACAGAAATATACTCATTAATAAATTGTTCCAATTCAAGCTCTGAAAAATTATACCTGATTTTTTCAACTGACTTTTTTATTTCAGGGGCTTCTTCTTTCTTTTTCTTTTTAAAAAAGCCGAATATTCCCATGGCTGCAAATCTAAAATATTAACCGATTAAATACTAAGCATAAAGATAACGTTTAATCTTTTGTGTAGATGTTTTTTCAAAATCGTTTTGCAAAGCAACCACCAGCGATATTTGCGAAAAGCGGTTAACCCGTGAGTTTACGTACATTAACAACTCCATCTTCAATTGTTCTATCCGCTGTTCCAACTCCTGCCTTTTAAGCCCTAAATTCTGTTTAAATTCCTCCTTAAATTGTTGGAACTGTTTCTCCAATTCCTCGTAATTAAAGCGTACCATAGCCACAAGTTTACCCTCTTGCTCCAGAACCAGCGAGTCGTTCACATATTTAAAATTATTGATAACCGACTCTATTTCTTCGGGATATATGTTTTCACCACTCGATCCTAAAATTACATTTTTTAAGCGACCCTTAATAAATAATCTGCCATTGCGGTCGAACACTCCCAAATCGCCCGTTTTTAACCAGCCATCGAATGTTAGCACCTCGGCAGTCATTTCAGGTTCTTTATAATAGCCCTGCATAACATTGGCTCCTTTTGCCCATATCTCGCCTTCTCCCGTAGCCGGATTCGGGTTATTAATTGTCAGTTCTACTTCCGGTAAAGCAAAGCCTGTTGATTGATGCTTTACAATCCGAGGTGTTGCCGCGGTTATCAACGGCGCTGTTTCGGTTAGTCCGTAACCGATTGCATACGGAAATACCTTCCCTTCGTATAGAAAAAGTTCAACTGTAGAATCCAGCTTTGCTCCGCCAATACCAAAGAACTTCAGCCGTCCCCCGAATGTTTCATTTAGCTTTTTCGCAGCACTACGATGAATCATTTTACGTGTAAACGGTATTTTATATAAGGTACGGGTTACCGGATTTTTCTTGATAGTCGGCAACACACTGTTACGGTATATCTTCTCTATAATCATGGGAACCGAACACATGTATGTAGGCCGTATTTTCTTTAACGCCGGCAATAATATGCTTACTGTCGGTGGTTTTTCAAGGTAGTATATCGAAGCTCCGTTATTTATCGGGGTCAAAAAGCCTAACGAACACTCGTACATGTGCGATAAAGGTAGAATAGACAGGAAAATATCGTCTTCCCATACTTTTTGGATGATATTTACCATATCCAATTGCGCCAACAAATTGGCATGGGTAAGCATTACACCCTTCGACTTCCCCGTTGTGCCCGAGGTATATACAATAGCTGCCAAATCGTCGGGTTTCACCGTATAAACGGTTTCCGTAGTTTCGCTTTCATTTAAGCATGCACTCTGGTAGACAAAAAAATTATCCAATTCGATTTTAATTTCCAATGAATTGATGAACAGTTCATCAACTTTCGACTTTAACCGCTGCGATACAAATATTGCCTTACTCTCCGAGTGGTTCAGCACATTTTCGACTTCGGTGGCCGAAAAATCTGGAAGCAAAGGTATAACTACGGCTCCCATTGTAGCAATGGCAAAATAAGCAATTCCCCAATTGGGCATATTGTGACTTAAAACAGCAACTTTATCACCGGGTTTAATGCCCAGTCCACACAGCATAGCTTGCACATTTTCAATAGTATCACTAAATTCTCTATATGTAATAAAAGATCCGTCAACAAAAGAAAGGGCATTACGTTCGGCATATTGTGTTACGCTTCGTTGTAATAATTGTTGTAACGTTCTAACTTGTATTGTTCTCAATTTTTTCTTCATTTATTATAAAGTATGCAAATCTAATCAATATTATTTTAAACCGTATAGCTTTTCCCTGTTTACAGTACATTAATGTATCAAATCATGTGCCACTAAAGTAATTAACTATAATATAATGCATTAAATTGTAAAAAAGAATTATAATAGCATTCATAATTTTTGTTAAGCAAAATCATCATTTCTTGCGATTGATTTAAGCTTGCACATGTATTACCTTTGGATTGTATTTAAACTTACTAAATAATATACAATGGAAAAAATTGCAATATATTACGGTTCGTCAACCGGAAATACAAAAGACATAGCCGAACTAATTGCTCAAAAACTGGAAACAACTCATATTTTCGATGTTGCTTTAGCAAAAGCCGATTTTTTGGAATACGACGTATTGTTATTCGGCACATCAACCTGGGGAATCGGTGATTTACAGGATGATTGGGAAGGCTTTCTGAATAAAGTAGAATCGGCCGATTTAACCGGTAAAAAAATAGCCTTATTTGGTTGCGGAGATTCAGTGTCTTACAGCGACTCATTTTGCGATGCTATTGGCAAAATTTACAAAGCCATAAAAGAGAAGGGCTGTACAATCATCGGGAAATTCCCAATCGACGATTACTCCTTCGATGCTTCGGAAGCAGAGGTCGGCGGCTCATTTGTCGGGCTGCCGCTCGATGTGGATAACGAAAGCGCCCAAACCAACAGTCGGGTTAACACATGGGTAGAACAACTTAAAACAGAGATATAAAACATTTTTCAATATAATCGTCACAAATACGTAACAGTTTTTTAATAATGAGAATTTTTACCTGCAATAACTGCACACGAATACACATTGAAGCCGGAAATATACTATTTCATTTTGCCAATAAAGAAAAACTGGCAAAGTATTTAAACGAATTGGATGTTATAGATGCAGAGTATTATACTGCCCTTAATGCCGACAAAGCATTTTGTAAAGATATTTTCCTGCCGGTTGCCGATACTAATATTAATTTAGGCTTTAGCCTGAATGAATTCAAGGAGTTTAGAGAAAGAATAAGAAATTATTTAAACCTTAAAAATCATATGCCAATCACATTTATCAGGGCAAATAAAATGGACATTTGCCTAAATTAGTAAGAAATTATCGCAAGAAAGTATTATTTTTACATGGTAAAAGTTAACAGACCGGGTTTTAGGTAAAACAGTGAAAAAATTTTTATTGCCATTATTAATATTCATGTTTTCAATATATTACATGTATATTAGTTTTTTTCACTCACACATTGTTGATTGAGTTAGTGTAGTCCATTCGCACCCATACGATAAGGGGATACTTCAAACGGATTTCCGGTTAAACGCTATCATACTTCAGAGGGTGTCCAAAACTTTTTGGACGCCCTCTTTTTATTACTTATTTGTATAATATCGCATTGCTGAATATTCAACCTCCTTAAATCCGAGTTTTTCATATAATCGCTTTCCCGCTTTGGTTGAATAAAGGTCAAGAACCGATATAAAGATATTATCGGCATCGACAATCAGGGAACTCATTACAGAAGTAGCATAGCCTTTACCTCGATGTTCGGGATAGGTAAATACATTCATTATCGTTCCATATCTACCATTTGGATTGTTTAATCCCGGAGGTCTTTCATCAATAATAAGAAAAGCCACCGAAACAATTTCACCGTTAATTTCCATAGCGTAAGCGGTAAATTTTTCTTCCGGTGCATTTTCCTTAAAATACTCTCGAAGTTGAGGCTCAAGCTTAGCCTTATCCTCTGCATTCAATTCTATTTCGGTTGAAATATAATCGAAACGGAGCTTAACAAGCGCATCTATATCGGATATGATTCTAATTCTATTATCCATCGGTGATATATTATCCTATCTGTGAATTAATTTCACGTTTGAATGCAAGCGGATTGGCTACAATTAAATACATGGAAAATGATAATTGCTCAACCGGATATTCGCATTGAGCCTGTTTTAAGGCGTTCGTGAGGGCTTCGCCGTTGCCTCAAGACAAAAGCACGGATAAAACAATAATTTATAAGAATTTTCACGGCTACCACTATTTTTTAGTCGTAAAATTTGAATAGGCTCTATAACTGTAAACTGTAAACTGTAAACTGTAAACTATATATTTTATATAATAGTATAAACTAATTTTGTTGAACTACTTATAGATTCTATACCATAAAGAATTATTTATTTCCTTCAAAATCGTAAAAATTTTCATGCAGGCTGTTTATTTATTATACGTCTGGTAGATTCGCCGTTGCCGTTTGTTTAGCATAAATGCCAGCTTATGCCATTGGTTTTTGTCCCATAGTTCTACTTCCTGTCGAAAAACGGGCTTTTTGAACTTGAGGTTAAAGGAATTCCAAACAATATTTTTATATCCTTATCTACAAGTCCCAGTTCAATGGCCGCTTTACCCACGCTGAACATAACGCGGTTATCTGCCTTACAAGCAGCTGCTACAGTTACGGCCGACCCAACAGCAATGCCCAAATCAACACCGTTAAATACACAAGGTACTTCGGGGTATTTATCCTTTCCTGCACAATTTGTAAACCCGCAATAACCGCATGCAGGTATCCCCCCTGCAAGTATTTTTGAACCAATAAATACAATAACAGGAGAAAGGCGGATATTACCGGCATCGCGTATAAAAAAGTGAGCATCCTCACGTTCTCCTATTTTTTCCATTTGCAGGGCAAGCTGCTCAATAGTATCACCTTCGGCCAAAAAAACGGCCAAAGTATCCCGCCCTCGTCCTTTAGGCGCAGTACAGGCGGCAATTATTATTTGCCGGGCAATATCCAGCAAAGTTTGTCTACGTATAGTTTCTTCGGATACTAATGCCATATCTAATTTTATGATTAAATTTGTCCAAAAGTAAAGATTTTTCAAAACGAATATGCAAAGGAAAGAACGTTTTAACCTAGTTTTAACATGGTTTAAAGAAAATATGCCGATTGCAGAAACCGAACTGCAATACAAAACTCCTTACCAATTATTAGTAGCTGTTATACTGTCGGCACAATGTACTGATAAAAGGGTAAATATGATTACACCTGCGTTTTTTAAAGATTATCCCACTGCCGAAAAGTTGGCCGAAGCGGAAATCCCTGAAATATACGAACTCATAAAATCTATTTCATACCCCAATAACAAGGCTAAGCACCTTTCGGGAATGGCTAAAATGCTGGTAAACAATTTTAATAGCGTTGTACCTTCGGATATCGACAAACTGCAAAAACTGCCGGGTGTAGGTCGCAAGTCGGCAAATGTTATTGCATCGGTTGTATACGATAAGCCGACATTGGCTGTCGACACGCATGTTTTTCGCGTATCGGCTCGTATAGGCTTAACAACTAATGCAAAAACACCATTAGAGACGGAAAAACAGCTTATAAAATATATACCCGAAAATTTACGCGCCATTGCCCATCACTGGCTGATATTACACGGTCGTTACATATGCGTTGCCCGTAAACCCAAATGCGGTGAATGCGGAATAAGCGCTTATTGTAAATACTACGAGAAATTTAAAGATGAATAACGGCAACGGAAAATCAACCGACCAAACTCTTTTTCAGCATTGCAATTCTGCGAGACTAATGTCAACCGCTTGTTGACTACTGTGATACTATAAATCCAAAGATTTTCAATTCATGGCTTTTAATATATAAAACGGCACTAATTCGAATAACTTTTCACTGTCGTTGAAGGCAAATAGGTTTCTTACCGATAACGAAAAAATCCCGACTCCGATATTGATCATACTCCCAGGCTACCCGTTATCTGTTTGTAATCAGGAATTTCATTTAAAAATGTATACGATTGAGCCGTAAAATCAACTTTGCAACAATAATGCTGTAAGCCGTTTGTAACAACTAAGTAGGAGACTTGCAACACTAAGTTGTAACGGGTTAGCTGGTCGAAAATATCCTGCGTTATTTTAACGGTCGCGGCTTTGCACTCAACAGCCATTAACGCCAAACCGTTGCGGTTGTACACAACAACATCGCTACGCCGTTGCATGCCGTTCAACGTAAGCGATGCCTCGACACGCATTAATTTCTGCGGAGTATTTTTATCTTCAAGCAAATAACGGACAAAGTTTTGCCGCACCCATTCTTCGGGGGTTAATGCAACAAATTTGCAACGTACCGGATCAAAAATCTCCAATACATTGTTGTACTTACGCATACGATGCTCATATTCGGGTAAATTCAACTTTTGCATAACCCTGCAAAAATAACTAAAGCAAGTGATAAATCCGCATTAAATTTACCAGTTTTTAGCAATCAATGATATTGATTATACTCAGCGTATTATATGGTTTTAAAGAGCAAGCAAGCATTCTTTGATTTTCTCTTCCAGTATTGATATTTCTTTTTTAACTCCATCTACCCATACCTTACCCCCTGTTTTCAAATAAATTATTTTCCATGTTTTATCTATTATTATATTGGTAGAAAAGTTGTTATCTAAATTTAAACGCTGGCATTCACCGAGTGATACAGGGACAACTGTATACTGTATGTCATACTTTGCGCTTGTGTTTTTGGTGTCTTCGGTGTCTTCGGCGCTATCGCTTGTAAAGGAGATCAATTGAAAATTGCTATTGTCGATATATTTATGATACAGATTATTAAGATATTTAAATTCGGCTATGCAAGGTGCGCATTCTTTAAACCAGAAATTTAATAGTGTTACTTTCCCTAATAACTGTTGTTCGGGTATGGTATTATTATCCAAATCGGTAACGATAAAATCCGTATATTGTTTTCCAATACTTGTCTTATTAAGGTTATCGGCATCTTTCATCAATTGTTCAAACAGTTTTTCATACTCTAACTTAGGTTTAATTTGAGCCGATATGTTTGCAGAGTAAAATACAGATAAAAAGAAGAATATAAGCATAAACCGGATATAATTTTTCATTAAATATGGTTTCTAAAGCTTTGATTATTATACGATAAATTATCCCATCGCAAGCCGCGGTAACAAATTAAAAGGGAGTTAATTATTCACTAACTTGTATAACTTTTCCAAATCTTCTTTTCTGCTGATAGATATCTTTTCTTTTTGCATCGTATTCGGATGTACCAATATCATCATAGGTATGCTTCCTACAAGGTATTTTTCTTTAATTTCACGTAAACTATCAACAGCTAATAACGCGCGCCATGTAATTTCTTCCTTTTCCATTAATTTGGACCATTCGGCAACAGTTTTACTGTCGTCTATCGATATATATGTCATTTGCAACTTGTTACTCAAATTACTGTTTATTTCTTTCAGTAAAGGAATTAACCGGTGACAAGGACCGCACCACGATGCCGAAAACATTACCAAATTATATTTTGAAGAATCTTGAATTATTGGCTCAGGTTCCCCTGTATCCCATGCAGGTAATGTGCTGTTTTCAAAAATGGTATTTATTAATTCAACTATTTTTTGCCCGTAATGGCTTTGCCGGCTTTTTTTCGAAAAACAAGCAAACACCTTCGATATATCTTCATATGATTTAAAAGTATATGAATGTTTTAATAAGGATACCAGAAGAAAGCGCGAGTCGGGATATTTTTTTGCAAGGCTAATATTATCAGCCAAATACTTATCATAATCACCAGCTGTATATAATGATATCATAGACCAGAATACCCCGGTTTTGGCAAATACTTCGGTATCGGTTGCATGCGAATCGGCCAGAAAATAATCCGAAATGAGATTCGGATGATTTATTGTATGGCTATAATTCCCTTTAATGAACGAAACGGGTTGGCTTACAAAAAAGTCGCCGGATTTTAACGTATCATTGTCAATTATACATAGCAATGCCACATTACGTTCCAATGCATTGGAATCTGCTCCGTTCGGAACAATTATTTTGAAAACAAAAATCGAATCGTATTGGCTGGCGGGATAGGCAAACTCCCATAAATAACCGTCATCCGAATGCCCTTTATATTCAACATATTTAATAGTTGTATCGTAAGCTTGTTCTAACCTTGCCTGCAGGGTTAATTCATCATATTTTTTACCTTCGAGCGATAAAGTAATGATATTCATATTACCGGCTTTTTCTTGCTTGCAAGCAAAGCTGTGAAACACAATACACAATAATACTAAAATTTTAGTTTTCATATGTTTATCACTTATTTAAATTAAATAGGGAGACATGCTCCTTATTTATAAATTAATCACATGTACAATTGAACTTCCGTCGCCAGTTGACACGAGTTGACAAGGGCCACCAAAATGGTCCTTACTTTGATCTAAACAACCTCCACTACAACCACCTTCAGAAGTTGGCTCACCTATACACATCACTCCTGAAGAAGTAAATTCCTCGTATCTGCCTGCAATTTTTTTCATTTCATCATCGTTTAGTACGAGATTTTTTTTGATAAAACTCTTTTTCATAATAAAAATATTTTAAATTATGTTGCAGATTAATAATATAATTTAATGTGCCTTTGACTGAAAAGAGAGCATATTTTATCGGCATATTCGTTTTGAATATGGAATTGCTTTAAAACAAAAAGATAGGATAAATATACGCCTATGAAATTGGTAATCAACAATAATGATATTCCCCAGCTATAAATAGCATTATTAAAATACATATACAGTATAAAAAAGGGGACGGAAAGTAAAAATATTGCATTGAAAAAATTATGAATCAATTCCCGCTTTTTATTTTGTTGGTAATCGGGCTCTATTGAATTGTCATTTTTTTCTACTAATAATACAACCCCCGACCATGCCTCAATAAATTCATTTATCGGCAATTTTACATTCTTATCCCGCCAAATATAAAAAACGTCTGTTGCGGTAATCTTAGTAACTACAACAAACTCTCCGATATGGGCAATAAACGGAACTTCGATATCAAAAATATTATCCTCTTTATCGCCAGTTTTAACGCCGATGTTATGAATGTTATATTCCGAAAGCATTTTCGACAATCCAAATAAATTGTATTTATGAAGATGTTCATTATAAAGTTTATTGGAGTACCGTTTTGTATGTTTAACATTTAAAACATCTAAAACGCAGGCGAATACGTTTCTATTCTTTGTAAAAGGTAAAAACATCATAATAAAGAAAGTTTAAGGTTTTGTAAAATTAATAAAGATACAAATTACACTTTTGTTTGAGACATTTTTTTACATTAAGCTAAATTTTTATAAAAAAAGAAATACCGGAGCGGGCTTCCCCGCCACTACTAAACGATTGTATTGCGTGTTAATACTAAACTACACAGCACATGGTAGTTATTTTTATTAAGCGCCTTAAAATATTTATTGCCGTATTATTTTATATTTATGCCACATTTAGTAAATTTGTGTCGTAATAAATTTATTATTAGAATTATAATATTATCGAAAAAAGAAAAACAAGAACTCGGGAAACCATATAAAACCAACCTCTACTCGGTAGTCCGTAAACGTTGTTTAAGATTACGTTTGTCCAAAACGCATGACACTATTCCGCCGCTTACGCGATCATAAACGTAAACGAACCACGCTTTATTGGGTTTTTTGTATATTCAAAATTTACTCACTTTAAACAACTCATAATAAAGATATTATTGTTACAAACGAATTGACGATAACAGGATTTACACATATAATTTTGCTTATTATTAGTTTTCGTACCGCTTTTTTGTTATATTTGCACCTTGGCAATAAGGTAATGAAGGATGATTTTTATTTACACATACAAATATATCCTTCTTATATTTAATTATTATTAAATACTTATATTTGGCATACTTTTTGAGTCGCCACTTAATACATTATTGTAATGATAACGATAAAACAAACCGGAACAAAAAATTTGATTCGTAACGTATGCATTATGTTATTCTACTTTTTAATAACAGGCAATGTTTGGAGTCAGGGAATTACGATTGGAGCAGACCTCGATCATTTAAAAGGGGCCTTGTTGGATATTAAAAGCCAACAAGCCGATGTATTAAGTAATGTAACTTCGGACAAAGGCGGGCTGGTATTGCCCCGTGTTAAGCTGGTTGACTTAAATACCCTCCAGCCGTTTATTGCTGTAACAGATCCGGATTGGATAAGCAACGCTGATGAAATCAAGTTACTGCATGTTGGATTGATTGTTTATAATTTATCTACTGTATCCCCTTTTGTTGAAGGCTTATACGAGTGGAATGGTACGGAATGGATAGCAATTACTACAGGAGCGGCCAATGGTTTAAATAAAAACGGTGCAAATATCGAATTGGGTGGAATATTAAACAAAGCCACTAACATTAACATGAATGGCAACAGCTTTAGCGTAACTACCGGCCCTGCTAAAAGAATGACTATTGATGGAAGCCTGCAAACAGATTCCCTTTATATTACAGATATTTCTTCTACACAGGGAAATTCAAGGATACTGGTACGCAATATCATTACTGGAAAAATCGAAACGGCCATCGACGAAGTTTCTACGATGTGTTTCCTCCAGTCTACCGACGAAACATCTATTTCCAAGGCAGCTATCGAAGCGACGTACGTAGTTACATGGAAATACGATGATGTTGTAACCAACAACCTAATGGAACCTATTACTTCTTTTACGGGAAACAGGACGTATTTTGAATTTTCCGACTATGCAAATGTCGAGATAAGCGGCTATGTCGGATATATAGCTACTAATGGAACTAATACCGACAGCACTATTGTCGTTAATGCTATAATACAGGTGCAAAGGAATAACCAGAGCACTTGGGAAAATTACACCTCGATGCGTGGAGTATATCCAAAAGATATAACCGCCTATCGCCAAACATTAAACATACCTCCTGCAATGGTAATCGGGAATCCGGGAGACAAGATCCGCATGGTTGTTGTTTTGAGGCCATCTAATCTTGGAGGTGGTCACGATGCTCCAAAAATTGTAGTTCCCTATGGTACTAAATTTTCCAAGTCATTAAAAATTATAGCATTGTAAACAATGGGATACCTCGTTATGAAATAAGAAAGTTCTACATTACCAATATACTTTTGCCCCCTTATTTAAGGGTTATATAATATAAACGGAAAGATTCTATCATGAGGAAAATTTATATTGAATTGATCTTACTGCTTACAGTATTGTTTTTTTTACCAATTGATGTGTTATCACACGATTACTACGTAAAAATGGCAGGACAAGGAAGTAAGACTGGAGGAGACTGGAATAATGCGATGGGAAACGAAGAATTTGCGACAGCGCTTATCACAGCTACACCCGGAGATATTTTTCATATTGCAGCAGGCACCTACTACCCTGTATTAGACATCAACGGGCAGGTGCCGACCGATTCGCGGGCGAAAACATTTTTATTGAATAGCGGCCTGGTGTTGAAAGGAGGTTATGACGAAAATGGGGATATTCCTACCGGAGAGGTGGACAATACCCTGGTTCAAGTGTTTTTTAGTGGCGACATAGGGGTGGTCGGCGATTGCAGCGACGACGCCTATGGAGTGGTTAGCTATGCAGGAAGCGTAAGCGGTATCGTTCTGGAAAACATTCATATTATCAATGGCTACGATAATTGTAATTTGTTCCGTCACCTGTTATTTAATGAAGACTTCGGTGGAAATGACGCCTCTGACCCGAGGGTTAGCCAGAACCCGTTGCCGGGCGATGTCGTTACCGATTATCCGTTTTCGAATGAAAATAAGAATGCTCCCTTTTCCCAAGGTATCTATTACTGGCTATTCAAATATAACATTAACAAGTTTGGGAGCATAAACTCGTCGAAAATAACATGGCATACGGAATTCGACGATTGTACCTCTCCGAGTGATACTGTCACCGGCTATATGATGGCTGTTGAAACAGGACGGAATACAAATAAGATATACGAACGTACAATCGCGAACCTTCCCGGTTCTACCGAATTGTTTTTTTCAGTAAAACTGGGCAACTTGAATGCGGAGCTGCCCCACACATGGGGATGGGAGCAGGATCCTATAATCAAGTTCGAATTGCTTGATGCAGGCAATAATGTGCTTATTACCCACATTACCGGCAAGCTTCCCCGCGACGTTGTCGATGGGTTCCAATGGCGCAGCTATGGATTTCCTTTTATACTGCCCCCAGGCGCGTCGCCGATTAAACTGCGGGTATCGAACTACCTGACAACCGGATGGCAGGAATCCGCATTTGTAATGGATGATATCCAAATAGCTTTATACGACTCGAAGATACACATTAAGGCAATCGATAAACAGGAGCAAGAGGTATCTGCGTTATGTGAAAATAGCGGTCTTAAAATACTGGGCACCTATAAGGATATAGGAGTTTATGGTAACGATTTGGCAGCGCAGGTCGAATTCAAGGCAAAAAACAGCATGAACTGGGTTGTCTTGAGCACGAATATGGATAAATTGAAGGACCCTGTGGAAATATGGTGGGAAACCGATAATTTCAAAGAGGTGCATGAAGGATATTACAGGATACGGGTAAGCAATCCGGCCAATATTGATAATGTGAATGCTTCTACTGTATCAGACAGTATATTTGTCGCTTTCAAAGCAAAACTAAGACTGCCGAACATACGTGTGCAATTATGCCCTTATCCTGAACGTGAAATACAGTTGGGCAGCTATATCGATACTGTCGGTATAAATTTTCTGGGCTGGGAGAGGATGAATACTCTAATACCAGCCATTACGACCGGAACCGAAACAACTACTGGTACGATTTATACCGGCGATTTTGGAGAAGGTACATATGCATATAAATATACGGGACAGGGAGAATGTGATATTGTTTCTGCAAAACTGTACATTACAACCATTTCCAAAACAAAAGGATCATACGCCGATACTATAGTCGTATGCAGAGAAATAGAATCGTCCCGGCATCTCAACATTAACCAGATAATAGGTATAGAGGCGGAAGGAAACTGGTTGTTTGACAGCAGTATAAATCCTGACAATGTCGTAGCGAATAATATAATGCTGGTTCAGGCTCCAGCAATAAATGAAGGCGCCTATATATTTAATGCAGCGAATGCCTGGAATGAAGCTACCGATGCGGGATACTTGGTGCAGGGAGGATACATGGGAGATATGAACGCCAAAATGTTTAGAATACGCTATACGCTGAACTCTGCTAACAATTGTTTGCAGGTCAGTGTAAAAGAACTGGTAATTATTGTCACGGAAAATATAATCCCTTAAAATATAGTAAATAACAAATATTTCACAAATATCAATTAAGTAATTGTTCAAAATACTACGATATTAAGATTAATATTTTTTATTTTAGCGTCTATGTCAAGACGCATAAAGAAATTAGTTTTCATGGCCAAAGTTCTGCACTGTTCGGAGTTGGGATAAGCTAATGGAGAAAGGCGCCGTTTCAGCGTGCGATGTATGGTGGTAAGTCTTCAAGTAAAAGGATTAAGCGTTGCTATAATAGCTTCCTAATAGAGATGACGCCTGCTTTGGTCAACCCTTGGGTGAAGCGATAGCAAAGTGAAGGTCTTTCATGTTTACATGCCAAGCATAGACAAAGATGCACGCCACTCATGGTGATACGGATGAAGAGCCTGTCCTTGCCGCAACCAAAGCCGTCCGACCCTAATGACTGAGGGAGTATGCTATCGGCGTTTGTGTGGTTATATACAGGGAAATGCTTGTAATAAAAAGAATAAAGCATAACGACCTGATTGATATTGAATGTATTTCGAAAAGAAAGGAACGTAAAAAAATATGAATTCGGGAACAAGGCAGCCTCGCTTTATACCGAGAATACCGAGGTCATCATTGGGGCATTAAGTTTTCGCAAGCCGTACGGCGGGCATATACTTTCACAAGTACTTGAACAACACAAGCGCTTAACCGGTATAACGGCAAAAACGGTCATCGGCGACCGTGGTTACCGTGAAGGGGCAGAGATTAACAGGAAAAGGGTTCAAATAGCTAAACCATTCAATGATAAAGTATTAAGCAAGTACAGGCAGAGGAAGATTCGGATGGCTTTTCGTCGACGGGCGGCTATTGAACCAGTTATCGGGCATGTTAAATCCGATCATCGATTAAGCCGTAATTTCTACAAGGGTCGTCTTTGGTGACTACATCAACGTGTTATATTGGCAGCTGCGACCTTCAACTTCAAGAAGAGAAAATGAACAAGTGGAAACGCTCGTTGTCTTTCTGGTTTCTGAGGATTGTGCGACCCAAAAACATATATTCTAGATCCATTTCAATTAACCGTTCCATAATCTGGTTTTTTAAGGGTTGACTAGATAGGGAGGATCACATATTTTTTAAAGTGCCACCAAAAAATTTAATATACCAACGGTGAATTAAGTATTATTTGACAACCAGCTCTTTGTAAGCATGCCAGCGTATATGTAAAACCATCCCGACAGTGTATAATCCGCAGGAAAGGCACTGGATAAAATTGAAAATGCAACTAACGCACAATTAATTGCCCAAATTGAAAAATGCCCGTCAGAGGCATTGAGCTACCGGATGAATAACAAATGATAATGCTGAAGTATATGATTTGATACTAAACCACTATCAAGTTGTCATGTTGATATATACAAAGCATCTCTTTTTTAGCTTATTAACTTCTTCCAAAATGACAATATAGTAATAGCTGTATATCATACAATAAATATTAAGGATGGATATATTGAAACAAATATAGCCTTGCATTTCATTACTGCAAAGCTGTTTTTAAATAATGGCTTGTAACAATATTTCCATTTGCCGTTGTATTTCCCAGGCTTTTTCGCCGACAATTCCGGCGAAGCGGGTAGTTTTATTGGCATAAATTATTGCTCGCGACGAGTTTACCAGTAAACCACATTGGCGGTTCATCCCATATTTGCAAACCTTGGCCAAACTGCCTCCTTGTTCGCCTACTCCCGGAATAAGTAAAAAGTGATTGGGGATAATTTTGCGGATATCTCTTAACATTTCAGCTTGTGTTGCCCCTACCACATACATGGTATTATCCTCGTTACCCCATTGTTTAGATTTTTCGATAACAGACTCGAACAAGCGTTTGCCGTTTTTATCCTCGATAAATTGAAAATCGGCAGCCGATGGGTTAGATGTTAATGCCAACAAAATGATCCATTTATTTTCAAATTCGAAAAATGGTTTCACGGTATCTTCGCCCATATAAGGTGAGAGTGTAATCGAATCGAAATCGAACGATTCAAAAAATGTTTTGGCATACATCCCCGATGTGTTGCCGATATCTCCGCGCTTGGCGTCGGCAATAATAAACATTCCGAGGTGGTTTTTACGGATATATTCAACGGTTTTGGCTAATGCCCTCCATCCGTTATCGCCCGCTACTTCGTAAAAAGCCAGGTTGAGCTTATAGGCTACTGTATAAGGCGCTGTTACATCTACAATAGCTTTATTAAACTCGAATATTGCATCATCCTTTTCGTGGAGGTGTGGTGGTATTTTGTTGATATCGGTATCCAAACCAACGCAAAGGAAACTGCGTTTGTATTTTATCTGTTCAAATAATTGCCGGGCAGTCATAATAATTTGTTAATGTATTAATGTACTAATATGTCAATATGAATTATTTAGATATAGATATTAACACATCTGCACATTGCCACACTAATTTACATTCGTTCGTATAATTTGCGTAATTTTTCAGGAGTCATAATATCCCGCCAGTTTTTACCAAGGGCATTTTCCCACAGCGGAGCCATACCTAAAGATACGTTTATCATGGTATTAAACTGTTCATTGGTACAATTAGCACAAACGTTTTTAGGCAAATCGATATCCCATTTGCGTATCATTTCGTGGAATTTTTCTACACCGGCAGGGTAATATTCTTCCAAGTAGTTAAATACTATCGAATTACCTACTCCGTGATGGGTACCCAAAACAAATGCCATACCATAGCTTATAGCATGTGCTACACCCACTTGCGAGTAAGCAATACTCATGCCCCCTTGCCACGATGCCATCATCAGTTCTTCGTCGCTTTCGTCGTCCCAAACGCTTTTATTTAAATAAACATGTTCGCACATTTCTTCAGATTTCTCACCGTAACTTTTACTGAAAGCGTTAAGGTATGTCCCGTTTAACGACTCGATACAATGGATATAACAATCCATCCCTGTAAAAAAGTGTTGATTTTTAGGCACGCCTTTTACTAATGCGGGGTCGAGTATAACCTGGTCGAAAGTAGTATAATCTGAATTTAAACCTAATTTTTTCTCGGGGCCGGTTAAAACCGCCGTACGCGATACTTCGGCGCCCGTTCCGCTTATGGTAGGGATACCGGCATGGTAAACACCCGCAACTTTTACCAAATCCCAGCCCTGGTATTGCACCGACGAGCCTTCGTTTGCCATCATCAGGGCAACGGCTTTTGCCAAATCCAGTATACTGCCACCGCCAATACCAATGATACCCGATACTATGCCAAACTCTTTTCTCAATTCATCGCGCAAGGCGTCAACTTGTTTGGTTTTGGGTTCGTCGGTAGTATTTACAAATATAATTTTGTCTTTCCCTTCAAGCGGAATATGTTTAGTAAGGCTTTCGCGTTTTTCGAACACATCATCTACAAAAAAAATGAAAGGCGCATTGCCTTGACGTTTGGGTGCAATAATTTCGCCAAGCTGGTCGAATGAACCACGACCGTATACCACGCGCGATACCATTGGAAAGTTTCTAAATTTCATAATATAATTTTATTTATTGATTACTTTTTACAACTATATTTTTTATAAAATAAGAATTTATTGAAAATTCGCCAATGTTTCACGGATTGATTTAGAACGCTCTTCAAACATTATTTTAAGGCTGTTATCTACTCTATTGCTGAAAAACTTGCGCAAGATTTTATTTTCGCACAGGCGGAGATCGATGACCAAAGAAGTACTTTGTGCATATGCCTTAAGTATTTCGCCCGATTTATTCTGCAAATGATAGTCGCTTTCAAGTTTAAGCGTCTCCATTTTGGTATAAATACCCAGATTGACTGTATAAATATCTTGTTTTTTATCTGCCTTATCGTCCCCGAATTCTTAAACATTTCAAAAGCGTTTGTTTTAAAGGATATAAAAACAACTTTATTATATATCCCTGTATTTTTCCAAAGTATTTACACCCATTTTTTCAGGATTGCTATCATTCTGTATCAAATAACCTCCAAACTAGTACGACTTTGCATAATAAATCGCCTTTCTCCGCCATAATTTTTAAATTCTCTTCTATTTCAAATATAAGGGCATTCAAATACAACTACAAGTCATTTTTTCATTTCTATTATTTATCCAATTATTTATTATATAAGTTATGGCGCTACCAACCACCATCACTGATAGTTCGCACAAATATTTTATTGTTTTTTTACTATTATTTCCTGTTCTTTCATTGGTAATAATTATCTTGTAGATTATTCCACGATAAATTTTTCGGCATTAATCAAATCTTCGGGCGTATCTATTTCAATACCCATATAATCAGTTACCACCATTTTTATTTTTTTGCCGTTTTCGAGGTAACGCAAGCATTCTATTTTTTCAATACTTTCGAGTGGACTCATCGGTGTTTTCGAGAAATCGAGCAATGCCTGTTTACGGAAAGCGTACACACCGATGTGCTCGTAATACGTCGGTTTAACATCCATATTACGGTGGAAAGGAATGGGCGAACGCGAAAACATCAACGCAAAATTGTTCAAATCAACGGCTACTTTTACATAGTTGGGGTCCTGTATTTGTACACTGTCATGCATAACCTGCATTAACGATGCCAGGTCAATCTGTTCCGCACCGGACTCGTTAAACACGGCCAACAGCTTTTCCAATGGTTCACGGCGGGTAAAAGGCTCATCTCCCTGCACGTTTACAATAATATCGGCATTTATATTTTCAGCCGCTTCGGCTATGCGGTCGCTGCCTGTTTCATGGTTTTTCCAGCTCATAATTGCCTTGCCTTCGTGGGCGCTTATATCATCATAAATTTCTTTACTATCGGTAACTACAGCTATATCGTCAAACAATCCGGTAGCTAATATCGCTTCGTATGTCCGACGGATAACGGGTACACCTTTCAGCAGGGCCATCATTTTACCGGGGAAACGGCTTGCCCCGTAACGGGCAGGAATTAATGCTACTATTTTCATTATCAGAGCAAATAATAAATTGAATTTAATGTCGAATATACATAAAAACTCGCTACTGCACAAAATTAAATTTTGCGGTTGTAACATGTTGTTTGATATCAAATATTTGTTAAGCAAAATAAGCAATTAATGATAATCAATAATATTTTTTGTTCTTATCATGCTGAACGTTAGTGAAGCATCTTGTACCTTATTAAATTAAAGAGATCCTCCGCTTCGCTTAGGATGACAAAATATAATGATAAATATTTTTAAGAACTTATAATGAGTTTACGATAAAAAAATTTGCTTTTATTGAATTTTTGAACTAAGCCTGTTATGTGTTTTATAAAATACAATAATGAGTATGTGATGGTATAAAAAACGCTCAATCAAATGCGTTGAAGTGGATAAACAGACTCTTGGAAAAAAAGCAAGTTTTACGAAATATTCGCCTGATACGGTGTCTCAATCTGCAATTATTTCCTCAAATACCCTGGGTATTTCCTTTGCCTATAATATGGTTATCTTTCTGAAAAACAGCGGTAAAACTATATACTTTATCCGTATAGACCGTATCATAAGCGATACCCATTGGCTTCAATTTGCCGCGTAACTTTTTTGCTGTTTTGTAATTGAGCTTGCCCCAAACATAACCCGCAATCCCGTCTGCGGCACGGAGGTAAGCATAAATCAACCAGACTTTATTTTTTGTTACCGGCGTAAGTCCAAAACACATCAACTTCCAAACAATCATAATACTCCTGTTTGGGTTTGATTTGATTTGATGATTGGAACGAAGCAAAACCGGCAATACTTTCTTTATGCTAACATGCTAAATAACAGATATGCCTCTAATGCCAATACCACTGACAAGCATCAATAATATCTTTTGTGTCAGGGAAGAATGACAGCCTTTGTACTTCAATGCGCGGCCGCTGATAAACTGGCGGCCACATGTTTTACACAAATAATTCTGTTTTTTGTACGGTTTCCTGCCGTTTCTTTTTATCTTTGTACTGTGACAAGTAGGACAGTAAAGTGTAATTTCTATCTCCACAAAACAAAAATAACGCTTTTTGCCATGATTGCCAATTTTTTATGTTGGCATACTTTTTACAACATTACCAGAAACATTAAATCCAAAATTGAAATGGCAAAATGTTCTGTACATGGAGAACATCCAAAAGTTACTTTTACACAACAAGGATTTACGATTTCTTACTGTTGTGAGAAGTTTCGTAAAAATACTATCGCTAAATGAGAAAAGCAGTAGGGGATGCTTTGCAAGAAGAAATCTTCAAACCACTAAAGGGATTGAGATAGTTTCTTGGTAACTACAACAGCTACGATATTAGAAACTTCTTCACTGTCTTTTGTTAGTTCTTCTACTTTTTCGGTAAATTCGTTTAAAGTAGAAGCTGTCGCTTCCTTTATTTCAAAGGAAGCAGCATACTTTATTTTCATCCATAATTTTACTTGTTCTTACTTTAGGTTAGAAAAGTATATAATTTCGAATATTTAAATACCATGTTACTGCAATTAGTTTTTGTATTAGTCGCTATTATAATTGGCGCCCGTTTAGGGGGGATAGGGCTTGGCGTGCTGGGAGGAATAGGGCTTGCTATCCTCACTTTTGTGTTCGGGCTTGAGCCGACATCGCCTCCTATTGATGTTATGTTGATGATTGTTGCGGTGATAGCTGCCGCATCGTGCATGCAGGCTGCCGGAGGCTTGGATTTAATGGTAAAAATGGCCGAAAAACTTTTGCGTAAAAACCCCAAACGAATAACCCTGTTAAGCCCCTTTATAACTTACTTGTTTACATTTGTGGCAGGTACTGGGCATGTGGCATACTCCGTTTTACCCGTGATATCCGAGGTTGCCGCCGAAACAAAGATACGCCCCGAGCGCCCGCTGGGTATTTCGGTAATTGCCTCGCAACAAGCCATTACAGCCAGTCCTATTTCGGCGGCAACCGTTGCTTTATTAAGTATGTTAAGCGGTTACGGCATTAGCTTACTGAATATTTTAATGGTGTCGATTCCCTGTACCTTAGCCGGGGTTTTTGCAGGAGCCTTATATTCTTTAAAAGTAGGTAAGGAACTGGAGGATGATCCTGAATTCAAAAGACGGATAGCTTCCGGCGAGTTCAGCGTTAACCGGTACGAAGCTGTCGATGTGAAAAATAAACGTTCGGCATCGTTTTCTATAATCATATTCATGGCGGCAACGGCGGGGATTATCCTGTTCGGCTCTATCGAAAGTCTCCGGCCGGCTTTTATGACAGAAGGGGTGGAAACCCGTTTAAATATGTCGTATATTATCGAAATTTTGATGCTTTCGGCTGCCGCCCTTATCCTGATCATTACTAAAACAGACGGGCTTAAGGCGACACAAGGCTCGGTATTTACGGCTGGTATGCAGGCTGTAGTTGCTATTTTCGGTATTGCCTGGATGGGCGATACGTTTATTGCCGGAAACATGACCGAGCTGAAAAGTTCTATCGAAGGTATTGTAACGCAAATGCCCTGGTTATTTGGTTTGGCCTTGTTCCTTATGTCGATTCTTTTATTCAGCCAGGCGGCTACGGTCAGGGCGCTCGTGCCTTTGGGCCTTACATTGGGTATCTCTCCATACATGTTAATTGCGCTTTTTCCGGCGGTAAACGGGTACTTTTTTATACCGAACTACCCGACCGTTATAGCCGCAATAAATTTCGACCGCACGGGGACAACACGCATTGGTAAGTATATTTTAAACCACTCGTTTATGATACCCGGTTTAATTGCTACAGCAACGTCCGTTTTGCTAGGGTTATTGCTTATACTATTGATATGGTGAAATTTGTAAGTAGTTAAGGGTTAAAATATTTCTACGCACGTATCACTACGCGCAATTTTTTTAATTTTTATCCTTTTATCATGATTAAGCGCTCGAAAAAATTCATACGGTAGCGGGGGCTAAAAGCTGTTGCGGTTTTGCAAATCGTACTTTGCTTGAAAATTTAATTGAAAATGATGCTCTAATTTTATAATTATCAAATTAACTATCCATTTTTAATTGTCAATTATCCTATCTGCGCGCCGATTGTTCGGTTTAGCTTGCGCCAAGTTGAATTTATATAAACAAGCTGAGGTTGTCTCAAAAGTCGGAATCCAATTCGTTTCTGTTATTTTAAATGGAGATAACAACATTATTATAAATAAATTATATTCTTAACTTCATTCGGAATGACAACTCGGAGGACTTTTGAGACAGCCTCCAGGTATAACTCAAACAAGGCGCGGGTCACAAGCGCCGCGCCAGCCGGAGGAGCTAATTGCCCGTTATTTTAACTTGTGCACAACCAGCTTGTCGTTATGCAAATATACAAGATAATCGGGGTTCAGGAAACGTAACTGGCTTTGCATGCCTGACCCCGACCGCAATTCGATATTTTGCACGGCGGTTTGTTTCAAGCTTTTCAAGTCGATATCCCTCAGCAGGCATTTGTCGCCATTGTCATGGCTTTCCCACACCAGCAGCCTGAGCGTGGCGCCGTTTGCCGCCACAACGGCGTCGAGTATCTTGTACCCGAAATCGAGCTTGAACTTTTCCTTGTCGTACATCAGTTTACTTTGCACGAGGGGCAGGCGGCGGGTTTCGCCGCTTTCAACGTTCCATAGCTCGTTGCTGAACTGTGTAATTACGTAAGGGTAGGCCATGATGTTCGAAAACATATAGCCGTCGAGTTTTTTGGCATAGCCCGGCGGGTAGGTGAAAGGGTAATGTTTGCTGAGGTAAACGCTGTCGGGCGTATAAGCGAATTTCGCAAGGAAACCGCGGCCCTCCTCAGCCTGTCTCAAATCCATAATAATGCCGTCGTCCGTCGAATACATTAATTGCATTGATACATCTTCCCCCGTATGCTTGATTTTATTATGCTCAAAGCCTTTCAGGGGAATATACCGCCTGGTTTTACCTGCGGGGTCGATTTTCCAAAAACCTGTATAGGGTACGTTAGCAACAACTTGAACCGATTCGTTGTCGGTTTTTTGGATCTTTGCAAGCTCTTCCCTTACCGCTTCGGGAAGATCGGGGAGATCGGCGAGATCGGAGAGTCGCAGCTCGTTGTCGATTATTGGAATGTTTATGTTTATAGGAACCCAGCCGCCGCCGTTATGCAAATTTTGGCAATAGGGTAGTTTCACCCTGTCGAAACCGTATCCGGCCGTTTGGGACATTTGTTGTTTATATAGCGGCACAGGGCAGAGATCGAATTCCTCAACAAGGGGCAAGGCCTCGAAAGCCGCGGGATCCGACAGGCTGAAAACCGGTTCGAGGGTTTTCTTGTCCAACATGTATATTTGTTCGAAAAAAGGGTCGACTATGGTTAGATATTTATCAGACAATGCGATATAGGCATTTTTAAACGATACCGAATCGGGGAAGCTCACTTCGGCGGGCAAAGCGGGAGCGCCGCCCTTGGGAATATCGCCCTTAAAAGCATGTAACATCCAGCGTCCAAGCTCTTTATCATCGTCTTTCGCAATCACTTCCGACAGTATGTTTTCCTGTCCGAGGGCATGGTACAGCGAATCAGATTTTTCAATAAATACATTTTTCACGCCCTGCAAACCGTTCATATACCTTTTTAGGATAATGTCCACCTCTTTGTCGCTTGTTTTCTCTTTAAATACAAGGTAAACGGGCATGTCCTCTTCCAGCCTTGCAAGGTACATCGATCCGGCATAGCAGTTTGTACAGTCGTTTTCAAATACTTTAACATACACCTTTTTTTGCGCGCTTAATTCGGAACCGAAAAGGCAAGCAAAGATAAAGATAAGTAAAAAACCGTGTGTTTTCATCTTGTCATCCAAAAATAAATAATTGCAAGTTATTAGCCTGGACAGGCGATAACTTGCAATTACAATGTTAAACGATTATTATTGTATTTCGATATTAATTTCTCCGGTAGTGGAGGTAATCGATTCCCCATCGGGGAAAACTATGGTTATAGGGTTTTCGGCATCTGGGTTTAATGTGCTTCCCGACTGCAATAAAATAGGAGTTTTGGAAATGATAATAAAACATATCTTAGATGTGTCGCGGAAACAACCTACGAGCATTCCTCCATTAGCCTGTGGTACAGCACCAACAAATTGACCATAAGCAACTGTAATAAAAGCTTCCGTTCCCATATCACCCGGTTCATAGTATTGTCCCTCGCCCGGCATATTAGCCTGTGCCACAAATAAACTTGATAATAAAACGCTTAACGTAATAATTAGTTTTTTCATAGTGTAATGAATTTTTTAATGAATAAAATTGGATAATTTTTATGTTACAAACATAGTTGTTTATTTTGAAGCACAATTGTTAAATAGTAATAACTAATGTTAAAATAAATACAAGGCTTCGCGCTGGAGCGGTTTGCAAAGCCGCCCCTGCCTTTATATTTTTTTTAAATTTATTGAACATTAGTGTAACAAATCGAAAAAATCATCGTTATATATATAACGGAGTTAAATAGCAAGACTTTTATGTGATAATTTAATAATTTATATGAAGAGCGAATTTGAAAATTACCTTCACATTCTCTGATTTTTCTTCCGCTGCTCCTCGTTTCCTGACGAGAAATGGCGAGGAGTTATTATTTTACGCTTTACCGTTCGCGATTAACAAAAAGTCCTGATATTGTATTGGAAATAATTGTACATTTGAACAAAAAAATTTTTCACATTCAAAATCCACTGAACATGAAATACACCAGACGTAATTTTCTCAAACTTGGCGGCTCGGCAGTGTTAGGAGCAGTTATGCTACCTCAATTCTTGCAAGCGCATGCCCCAAATTCTCAGGAAGGAATCGCCGCTATTCTTTCAAATTTCGGCGTTGATAAGTCCGATTTGCAAAAGGTTATTACAGCAGCGCTTGAAAAAGGCGGCGATTATGCCGATTTGTTTTTTGAAAACTCATTTTACAATAGCCTTACTTTAATGGACGGGGCGGTGAATCGCGCTTCGTCGAGTATCGATTTCGGAATGGGAGTACGCGTATTGAAAGGCGATCAAACAGGCTATGCTTATGTTGAAGATATTAATCTTGAAAACATGCTGAAAGCCGCGCGTACAGCCTCGGCAATAGCGTCGGGGAATACCAGGAAGCTTTCCTTAAGTGTTAACGAAAAGAAATTCCCGGCTTATTATTCGGCCAAAAATGACTGGAGGGATATTACAATCCCCCAAAAAGCGCCTTATTTGCAAAAGCTTAACGACGCTATTTTTAAAGCTGACACGCGCGTGGTAAAAGCTTCGGTATTTCTTTCCGACTCAACATCTATTATTATGTTTTATAACTCCGAAGGTACGTTTTACACTGATTATCGCCCGATGGTGGTTTTAGGCGCCAACTGTACCATGGAGCAGGAAGGGAAAAGAGAAAGCGGCGCAGCTAACCGTGCTTATCGCCATGGTTTTGAATTTATGACTGACGATGTTGTCAATCTTTTGGCAAAGGAATCGGTTGATTTGACTTCGAAGATGTTTGAAGCGGTTAAACCCGATGGAGGCGAAATACCTGTGGTTATGGGCGCCGGAGGCTCGGGTATATTATTGCACGAAGCTATAGGCCATGCTTTTGAAGCCGATTTTAACCGGAAAAATATTTCGATTTTCTCGGATAAACTGAATAAGAAAGTGTGTGATGAACATATAAGTGTTGTTGACGACGGAACTATTGTGAACAATCGGGGAGCCGTTAGCATTGATGATGAAGGCGCTGAAGGACAAAAAACATATATTGTAAAGGACGGTATACTTACAAGTTATTTGCATGATCGTATCAGCGCGAAGCATTATGGCGTGGCGCCTACCGGCAACGGGCGCCGCGAGTCGTTCCGCAATATGCCTATTCCGCGTATGCGTGTAACGTATATGGAAAACGGGAATGTAAGCGAACAGGACATTATATCGTCGGTAAAAAAAGGTATATATGTTAAACAATTCACGAATGGACAGGTAAATATCGGGGCTGGCGATTTCACATTCTTTGTAAAATTAGGTTACTTAATTGAAGACGGTAAACTTACCCAACCTATCAAGGATATTAATATTATCGGGAACGGGCCTAAGGCGCTGGCCGATATTACAATGGTAGCCAATAATCTGGAGTTGGATAACGGTGGTTGGACATGCGGAAAGGACGGGCAATCGTGTCCGGTTACTCAAGGTATGCCTTCGGCATTGGTAAAGAAACTTACGGTAGGTGGTAAGTAGTTATTAACCTGAAAAAAAGAATACAATGATTTCAAACGAACATAAAAAAATAGCACAGCAGGCTATGGAATTTGCGCTTAAAAATGGAGCTCAGGCTTGTCGCGTAAATATTTCGGCATCAACGAATACCTCATTCGAAATGCGTGATACCCAACTTGACCGTCTGGAGCAGGCTTCGGAAAACGGAATGAGTATCGAACTTTATGTCGATGGGCGTTACGGCTCGGTATCATCCAATAAATTGAACAAAGAGGATATCGAAAGACTGATTAAAAATGGTATTGATGCCACTCGTTTCTTAGCCGAAGACCCTTTCCGTAAATTGCCCGATCCGTTGAGATATTATAAGGGTGAATCACCTGATTTACAACTAATTGACAATAAACAGAATTCGATTTTACCCGATGAAAAATTGACACTGGCAAAATCGGTTATCAATGATGTTTATGGAACCGATAACCGGATTATTTCAACCGAATCGAGTTATAGCGACGGCGATTATTTTACTTACAAAATTACCAGCAACGGTTTCGAAGGCGAAAGCGGAAGTACATGGTATAGCTTAGGCGGTAGCGTTGCCTTGAAAGGCGAAGGTGATGCGCGTCCTGCGGGCTATTGGTACGAGTCGGCCATTTATTTCGATTTGCTGAATAAAACCAATATCGGCAAAACAGCGCTGGAGCGCGGTTTGAAAAAACTAGGGCAAAAGAAAATCAAGTCGGGCAAATACCCGATGATTCTTGACAACCTGTCGAGTGGGCGTTTGCTGTCGCCGATGATTAATGCGTTATCGGGCGGTGCATTGCAGCAGAAAAGCTCGTTTTTGCTTGATAAATTAGGCGAAAAAATTGGTTCGGATAAATTTACATTAATCGATAACCCACACATTGTCAAGGCATCAGGCGCACGGTATTTCGACTATGAAGGTATTGCTACACAAAAGCGTACAGTGTATGAAAAAGGTATTTTAAAAACATACTTCATTGATACGTACAATGCTTTAAAAATGAACACACAGCCGACTATCAGCGGAGCATCGTTGCTGGAAATGGAATTGGGGCAGAAAGATTTTAACAGGATGTTAAAAGATATTAAATCGGGTATTTATGTAACCGGATTTAATGGTGGTAACAGCAACGGCACAACTGGCGACTTTTCATTCGGTATCGAAGGTTTTTTGATTGAAAACGGCGAACTTACACAACCGATTAATGAAATGAACATTACCGGCAATATGGTTAGCTTATGGGCTAATTTGGCCGAAGTAGGTAACGACCCTCGCTTGACGTCATCGTGGCGCATCCCTTCGTTATTATTTAATAATGTTGATTTTAGCGGATTATAAATATCTTACCGAGATAAGCATTATAGCTTAGTTAATAATTTTGTGAAGGTGTCCTCGCACGGATGCCTTCTTTTTTATGGAGATATATTAAGTTGGGGATGTTTATTTCGGTATCGAAAACTATTTTCTTTATCTTTGCACCAATAATTGTTAACAATTTAGCCGGTTTTTTGTTAATTAGGCCGGTATTGTTTTATTAATTGAATTTAAATATTGTTGCATTATAAGTTAATTTTTTGTAATTTGCAATATTTAACTTAAAAACAAAATATTTTATCTGCTTAATGGATAATAACTTTATAGCGAATTTATTAATCAGTCTTTTAGCCGAATATAACAGGATATCGTTGCCTTGCCTCGGTAGTTTTATGGGGCAATATAAGCCTGCTTATTTTTCGGATGACGGCAGTACAATATATCCCCCTTCGAAACAAATTGAATTTCATCAGAATGAAATATGGAATGATGAGCGTTTGGAAAAACTTATTGCCGAACGTGAAAATATTTCGCTGGGCGGAGCAAAAGAAAAAATTGCCTTTTGGATTGATGATATTTGTGTTAGATTATCGATGGGTGAAACAGTAAGTTTGCCTCATTTCGGAGAGTTTGTGGTATCATATGGGAACCGCTTGAAATTTATCCAGTATAATGAACGTAATTTATTATTGGATTCGTTTGGCTTCGAACTCATGAAGCTGGAAACAGGAATACTTCCTGCTTTTGCGCCGGAACCGTCCTCCCCTGATAATAAAAACAGGTTTAACAATCTCAATACGAATAATAATACACTGCCTCCGAAGAAAAAAATATCACTTGGATGGCTGTGGATTACCTTGTCGTCATTATTCTTATTTGTAGTACTGACTATAGCGTTAATTCATTTCCGTATTGTAAACCTCCCCGATAGCGTACTCGATAAATATCCGTGGATAGAATACTATTTAAGAGATAAGGGTGATAAAATTGATGATCGTTCGTTATTCCTTGCTGATGAGGATTACGATTACGATTACGATAATTATAAGCAATATGTCGATACGATACAAACGCAAATAACACCTCCACTTATTGATACTGGTACTGTTATTACCGATTCGTTACTATATTTGAGTGACTCAACAGAAATAGTGATTAATGATTCGATAATAAACGATACTATTTCTGTCTCAATCAATGAACTATATCATATTGTGGTAAATACGACTAACAATTACAACGATGCCCGTACAATTGCCAAGGAGTGGGCTAAAAAAGATTATGTAGTGCAAATACTTTATACTGAGGATAAAGAGCCGTACAAACTGAGTGTTGAGTATTACAACAGTGAAAAGGAAGCAAAAAATAAACTCGAAGAGCATAAAAAAAACGACAGTGCGTTTAAAAATGCTGTAATTTTTAAACACATTGCCGAAGAATAAATTTGAAGTCTGTTGCATAATAAGTTATTGATCATACGACAAGTAAGTAATAATAATTAACGGAATAGTTGCTGTTGTCATGCTGAACGCAGTGAAGCATTTTGTATCTCGTTACATAAATAGATCCTTCGTTTCACTTAGGATGGCAAAATATAGCAATAAATTCTTTCGACTATTTAAATGCGGTTATCTCGGAAACAAGCCATATTTTTATCAATTATAACCGGGTTAATTCTGTTTATTTTCTTATGCCGTTGGCAGCAAAGCGTTGCCGAATGGTATATGCAAAATATTTATCCGGCGCTGGCAAGCGTATTGTCTTTTATTTCTTCTAAAATACCGTTTTCGTTATTCGATATATTTATAACGCTGTATGTCATTGCTTTTATAGTCAGTATTATTTTGTTGATGTTGTGTAAAATTAAATTCAAAAAATGGCTTAAGATATTACTGTACAGCATTGCCGTTATTTTTGTATGGTTTTATATGGCATGGGGTATCTCATATTTTCGTAAAGATTTTTATGCCCGTACCGATACGCCTAAAGCCGATTTTGATAGTACCAACTTCAAATATTTTTTAACCGACTACATTGAAGAACTCAATGCTTCCTATATTCCTATAAATAGAGTTGATTACAAGGATATTGACCAAAGTATCGAATCATCCTATCAAAAATTGCAGAATATACTACGCATACCCTATCCTTGCGGTCATCGTACTGTAAAACAGATGATTTATCAAAAATGGGTAACAAAATCAGGAGTATCGGGTTATTTCGGGCCGTTTTTTAACGAGGTGCATGTAAACCGTTACTCTTTGCCGTTTGAGCAACCCAATATCATAGCTCACGAAAAAGCTCACCAGCTTGGAGTATCGAGCGAAGCCGAATGCAATTTATATGCGTATATCGTGTGTACATTAAGCGATAAAGGAACTGTGCGGTATAGCGGTTATTTTGAAGCATTGGGGTATATACTAAGTAATATACGAAAACTATTGTCTGACGAATTTCTGGTATGGTACAATAAAATCAGACCTGAAATTATAGAGGATTATAAGGCATCTTACGGGCATTGGAATGCGGCAATCAATCCCCAAGTATTTGCAATTCAAAATAAAGTATACGATACCTACCTTAAAAACAATAAAATAAAAACAGGGGTTGCCAATTATTCCGAAATGGTTGCCTTGCTTGTTTCATGGCATAATAATCAGCGTAGAATAAAATAAATCGTTTTTTAGTCAGGTCAAACGCATGAAATTATATTTTACACTGGATTACCCGCAGTGAGCTCGCAAAACTCGCCGCGGGTAATCCAGTATTTTTCATTTTTTATCTCAATAATTAAACATATATCGTTGTGTATTAATAATTTAATATATAATTATTTTTTTATGCATTTGTCGTGATTTTTTAGTTAAAAAATTTGGAGGGGAAAAAAATAAATGTACATTTGCATGTAATTAACTAAATTGTTAAACAAAAAAGTTAATAATGAATGGGAGAAAAAGATACCGGGACTGAACAAGACATTTTGGGAGCCGCTGAAGAAGTGTTTATTAAAAAAGGCTATGCGGCAACAAAAACCACTGAAATAGCCAAACTTGCAGGTATTAACCATGCTATGCTGCATTATTATTTTCGCACAAAAGAAAATTTGTTCAATGTTGTTTTCCAAAAAAAGGTGAAGCTTATGGCTGATTCGTTTTTTTTAGTGGCTCAGGAAAAAAAGCCTTTTCTTGAAATAGTTCAAATGACTGTTGAAAGGCATTTTGATTTTATAAGAGGAAATTCTTATTTAGCAATATTCATTATTAATGAAATAAATAGTAATGAAAAAAACAGTCAGGTTTGGCGGAATATTGCGTTACCTATTTTTAAAAATGTAATTAAAACTATTGATATGATGATGAAGGTTGAAATAAGCAAAGGAACTATTCGTAATATCGATGCAATCGATTTTATTTTGAATATCATATCATTAAATATTTTTGTATTTGCGGCGCAGCCGATATTAAAAGGGTTGAAAAATGTAAGTGAAGAAGAATATGAAAAGTTTTTAGACAATCGTAAAAAAGAAAATGTGCGTTTAGCTTTGTTGGCGCTACAGCCTTAAATTTTTTTATTACATAATTAACAGAATTGTTAAATAATAGGTATAATATGTTAATGTGGCAATTTATTATATGGTGAATAGTTAATGGTGAAGGGTAAAATGTTATTTGTTATATTAGGAGTCCAATAAATATTTACATAAATATTATTTATATTTATCATATTATCAATATATTAAAAATAGTGGTAATGCGTTAAAACTAAATCAAATTATTTTATTAATTTGAAATATATTGGTGATTGAATATTGTTTTAATAATTTTACAATAAGCATTTTATGATTTTATAAATACGACAATAATTGATTTTGACTACTTAATATATTGTTTGTTAGATAATTTAAAAATATGACTTTAACCATTTTAAACATTGAGATATATTTTCAATTCAAATCAAAAAACAAAAATCATTTATATTTCGTTTACATCTAAGATATTACATGTTTGATTTAAAAGTTAATACATCACTACTATTATTAAAATATAAAATCTTAAATTATATAATTTACTCATCGACATATCATTAACAAATTACACATTAATACATTTTTTAACTATTAAAGTTAACTCATATGAGGTGGATTTTTATTATACTGATTATATTTTGGAGAGGGTATGTAACATGCCTCGCACAGTTGAGCTTGGATGAATGCCAGCAATTGGCTCGAGAGAATTACCCGATGATAAAGCAATTCGATTTGATTGAAAAATCGAAAGAAATGAATCTTTCCAATGCGGCAAGAGCCTATTTACCTCAGTTTAGTATGACCGGCATAGCAAGCCTGGTTTACGGTTTATCGGAGATGAGTATGCTGGGAGCCGAAGCGCCGGAAAATAAACACCATAAATTTCTCGGGATTGCGCAGCTTAATCAAGTTATCTGGGACGGGGGATCAACTAAGGCTCGGCAAAAAATTATGGCGGCTACAGCCGAGGTGGATCGGCAAAATATCGAGGTGATATTATATACAATTAATGAACGGATAAATCAGATTTATTTAGGTATTTTACTGATTGACGAGCAATTGAAGCAAGTAGATATTTTAGATGATAATCTGAGTAAGAATTTAAAACGAGCCGAAACCGCCTGTAAAAATGGCACAGTCTACCCGTCGGATTTGGATAAGATAAGAGTTGAGATATTAAATTCCGGGCAATCCCGTATCAATTTGAATAGCCAGCGAAAGGCATATATCGAGATGCTGTCGGTTATGATTAATAAAAACCTGGATCCTGACATCCAGCTCAATACCCTTACCGACAATGGAACAGTTTTGACGGAAACTATTAATCGCCCCGAACTGAGTCTTTACAAACAACAACGTCTTTTATACGACGCTCAAAATTTGGTTTACAATTCGCGTATTATGCCTAAAATTGGACTAATGGGTTATGCAATCGGGCTGGCTCCGGGTATAAAACTAGGCAACAGTAATATGGATCATTTATTAATGGCAGGCGTTAGTTTATCATGGAATATCGGTGGATTATATACTCGTAAAAACGACCGTAACATAATAAAAATAAATCAATTGATGCTTGATGCCCAACAAGAGGCTTTTTTATTCAATACAAATCTTGAACTAAAACAAAGCAATGAACAGGTGAAACGGACAAAACAATTAATGGATAAGGATGATGAAATTATCAGTTTGTGCGAAAATATTAAAAGGGCTACCGAAATTAAATACGAGAATGGAGCTTGTACAATGACCGATTTGGTAAACGATATTAACGCCGAAAACATGGCAAGGCAGAATAAAGCCCTGCATAAAATCGAATACCTGATGAGTATTTATATCTATAAAACAATATCAGGCAATTAAATTAGTACTTAAAAATATTTTTCGATATATTTTGTCATCCTGAGCGAAGCGAAGGACTTCTTTATTTGATGGGATGCAAAATGCTTCACTGGCACTCAACATGACAACAGCAACTATACCATATAATTATTATCAATTAATTAATACATTATCTGGATAAAAATAAACGGTAAATTATAAACAATAGTGATAAGATGAAAAAAACGGGATTTATAATTTTAATGATGCCTATATTACTTACGTCATGCAACAGAAATAAGTTCCAGTATGATGCGTCGGGGACTTTCGAAGCAACCGAAATTCTTGTATCTTCCGAAGCTTCGGGCAGGATAGAGACCCTTGATGTTGAAGAAGGTAAACTGCTTGAAGCCGGTAAAATGGTTGGCTATATCGATAGCACGCAGCTTTATTTGAAAAAACTGCAATTGATGAGTTCGCGCAAGGCTTTGCAAGTAAGCCGCCCCGATATTAACAAACAAATAGTTGCCACCCAGGAGGAGATTTCTCAACTTAAAATCGAAAAAATACGTATCGAGAACCTTTTAAAAGGAGATGCTGCAACTCAGCAGCAGTTCGATAATATTGACGCGCAGTTGAAAGTGGTTGAAGGTAAGCTGGCAGCCCAAATGAACTCGTTACAAAGCAATATCGGCAACCTTAATGAACAAAGTGTGGCGATAGCTATCCAGATAACTCAGATTGACAACCAATTGGCAAAATGCCAAATAGTTAATCCGGTTACGGGTACTGTGCTGAAAAAATACGCCGAGGCGTTTGAAATAAACAGTCCTGCCCGCCCATTGTATAAAATTGCCGATATTGGAACCCTCTACTTGCGGGCATACATTCGCTCGGAGCAACTGACTCAGTTGAAACTCGGGCAAATGTTAACCGTATATACCGACTTTGGCGCCAACAACCGTAAAGAATATAGTGGTAAAATAAGCTGGATATCGGATAAAGCCGAGTTTACTCCCAAAACCATCCAAACAAAAGATGAACGGGCAAATTTGGTTTACGCTGTTAAAATTGCCGTAAAAAATGATGGCTACTTGAAAATAGGCATGTATGGCGATATAAAGTTCGAGTGATTATTCGTTAATGCTTAATAGTAAAGTGTAAAGCGTTAATTTGTTAATGAGAAAATTAAAGAATGTGAGAATTGTTTTCAAATTCATTCATTTACGTATTATCTCATTAAAAAAATTATATGTCGTGTGCCTTGATACGTGATACCATTTTAAAATTATCCTTTTGTCTTCAATCTATATAAGCTCTAATAAATTATTGCAGTAATGGTAACGGTGCAAAATATTACAAAACAATACGGTAAAACCGAAGCCTTGAAAAATGTCAGCTTTTCGACAGGAGTGGGAGAGATTTTCGGTATTATTGGCCCCGATGGTGCTGGTAAAACCACGTTGTTCCGTATACTTACCACATTACTTCTGCCCGACAGCGGAACGGCTATCGTTAATGGACTGGATGTTGTGAAGGATTATAAACAAATACGTAATAATGTGGGATATATGCCAGGTCGATTTTCGCTGTATCAGGATTTGACCGTAGAAGAAAATCTGAATTTTTTTGCTGCGGTATTCAATACCACGGTTAAGGAAAACTATTATCTTATTAAAGGTATTTACAAGCAGATAGAGCCTTTTAAAAAGCGTAAAGCGGGCGCTTTATCAGGTGGAATGAAACAGAAACTTGCGTTGAGTTGCGCCCTTGTTCACAAACCAGAAGTGTTGTTTTTAGACGAACCCACAACGGGCGTAGATCCGGTATCGCGTAAAGAATTCTGGGAAATGCTGAAAGACCTCAAAAAACAAGGTATTACCATTCTTGTATCGACACCTTATATGGATGAGGCCGCTTTGTGTGATCATATAGCTTTGATACAACTGGGGCGGATAATGAGCATAAATACGCCGCAACAAATAGTGGCTGAGTACCGGAATAAGCTGTATGCTACAAAATCGGAGAGTAATTACCGTTTACTTAAGCAATTAAAATTGCGCAGTGATGTTGCGTCATGTTACATATCAGGCGAATATTTACATGTGGTTTTTAAAAACAACACGGCGCCGTTTATCGAAAATGTAGAAATACACAATATACAACCTACAATCGAAGACTGCTTTATACAACTGATGGGAGTAAATAATGTTGACAGATAAAATTATAGTAGCAGAAAATCTGACTAAAAAATTCGGTGATTTTACGGCTGTCGATAATGTCTCGTTTACAGTGAACAGGGGAGAGATATTCGGTTTTTTGGGAGCTAACGGAGCGGGAAAAACCACCGCCATGCGCATGCTGTGCGGCCTAAGCAAGCCTACTTCGGGCAAAGGTTGGGTAGCAGGATTCGACATTTGGAAACAATCGGAAAAAGTAAAGAAGAATATCGGTTACATGAGCCAAAAATTTTCTTTATACAAAGATTTAAAGGTATGGGAAAATATCCGTCTGTTTGCTGGAATTTATGGTATGAAAGATAAAGAGATTGCTGTTAAAGCCGATGAAATGCTTAATCGCTTGGAATTTATTAATGAGAGGAATACTTTGGTAAAACAATTACCCTTGGGCTGGAAACAAAAGCTGGCTTTTTCCATCGCAATTTTTCATGAGCCTCAGATTGTGTTTCTGGATGAACCTACTGGAGGCGTTGACCCTACAACGCGCCGCCAGTTTTGGGAACTAATATACCATGCATCCGGTCAGGGCATTACCGTATTTGTTACAACCCATTATATGGACGAGGCAGAGTATTGCAACCGTGTATCCATTATGGTTGATGGACGGATTGATGCACTGGACACTCCGGCTAAATTGAAACAACAATTCGGCGTTTTGAATATGGATGAAGTTTTTCAACAATTGGCACGACATGCAAAACGTAGCGGATAAATTATTATGAATCAGTTTTTATCGTTTGTAAAAAAAGAATTCCGACATATTTTCCGCGATAAGCGCACTATGCTTATTTTGCTAGGCATGCCCATTGCGCAAATTATTTTGTTTGGTTTTGCTATCACTACGGAAGTGCAGAACATCAGGGTAGCCGTACTCGATTCATCTAAAGATATTTCGACACAGCGGATTATTGACCGGATAGATGCCAGTAAATATTTCAACATCGCCCAAACAATACATAATTATGATGAGGTCGACAAGGTTTTTCAGTGTGGGGATGCCGACCTTGTAATAGTTTTTGAAGAACGTTTTAACGAAAACCTCATACATACGGGTAAGGCCCAAATCCAGCTTATTGCTGATGCCACAGACCCAAATACGGCAACTACCGAAATCAATTATATTACAAGTATAATCAATAGTGTACAACTCGAATTGATGGGTACAAACTTTGTTCCCATACAAATTATTCCCGAAATACGTATGCTTTATAATCCGCAGATGAAAAGCGCCTATAATTTTGTGCCGGGTGTTATGGGGTTGATTTTAATGCTAGTATGTTCCATGATGACATCTATTTCGATTGTGCGCGAAAAAGAAATGGGTACTATGGAGATTTTACTGGTATCCCCGATGAGGCCGATTTACATCGTACTTTCGAAAGTGATGCCCTACTTTTTATTATCGTGCGTTAACCTTACTACTATTCTTTTGCTTTCGGTGTTTGTACTCGGTGTACCTGTTGCAGGAAGTTTGTTCTGGTTAATTCTCGTCTCGTTCGTTTTCATTGTGGTGTCTTTATCGCTGGGCATGTTAATCTCAACCTTGGCTGTAAATCAGGTTGCAGCTATGCTTATGTCAGGTATGGTACTGATGATGCCCGTTCTTTTACTGTCGGGTATGATATTTCCCATTGAAAATATGCCGCAGATATTACAATGGTTGTCGAATATTATTCCGGCACGCTGGTATATATCGGCTATCCGTAAATTAATGATTGAGGGAACAGCTATTACGTTTGTACTTAAAGAACTAGCTATTTTATTGTTTATGGCTTTCTTTTTTATTACAGTTAGTTTAAAGAAATTTAAAATACGGCTTCAATAATGGTACTTAAATATTTAATAGAAAAGGAATTTAAGCAAATCAGGCGGAACTCTTTTCTCCCGCGGTTAATTTTAATATTCCCGTGTTTAATAATGCTGGTTGCCCCGTGGATTGTAAATCTTGAGGTAAAAGATATCGGTCTTAATGTAATTGACCATGACCACAGTACATATTCCGGAAAACTGATTCAAAAAATCGGCTCATCTGGATATTTCCGTATAACTGATTTGTCCGGTTCGTATGCCGAAGCCATGCAGAGCATCCAATCGAATGAATCGGATATTATTTTAGAAATAAAACTGGGGTTTGAATCCGATTTGCTGAAAGAAGGGTCTACGCAGGTTTTGATTGCCGCCAATGCGGTTAACGGAACCAAAGGCGGGCTGGGTAGCAATTATCTGGCGCAGATAATAAACGAATACTCCACCGAAATCCGTGAAAATTTTCAACCTTTACCAAATACTGCAATACCGGTTATTGATGTTGTACCGCAAAATCGCTTTAATCCCCACCTGGATTATAAAGTGTTTATTGTGCCGGCCCAAATGGTTTTGTTATTAACCATACTTTGCGGCTTTTTACCCGCTTTAAATATTGTGGGGGAAAAAGAAACAGGTACTATTGAGCAAATAAATGTTACCCCGGTAGTTAAATTTACGTTTATTATTGCTAAACTTATACCTTACTGGATAATTGGTTTTGTTGTGCTTAGCCTTTGTTTTGTGATAGCGGCTTTGGTTTACGGTATTGTTCCTACGGGTAGTTTGTTAACCGTATACCTTTTTGCCGGCCTGTTTGTTTTAAGTTATTCGGGTATCGGGCTGGTGGTATCAAACTATTCAGGCACTATGCAGCAAGCCATGTTTGTAATGTTCTTTTTTACTATTATACTGATATTAATGAGCGGGATGTTTACGCCGGTAAACAATATGCCGCAATGGGCGCAAATCGTTACAATTTTTAACCCATTGAAATATTTTATCCAGGTAATGCACTTGGTTTACCTTAAAGGTAGCGGCGTTTGGGCTCTCTGTTCTCAATTTATAGCTTTACTGGGTTTTGCCGTTTTCTTTAATACATGGGCTATATTGAGCTATCGAAAAAAAGCATGACAATATAAGAGACATAGTATCAGGTAGTAATATTTTTTGCTAATTTTGTAAATTATATGAAAGTTCAATAAATATTTACATATATATTGCTGATATTTATTATATTATCAATATTTCAATAGTCTAAAAATTTAAAATCATAAATTGTACAACATTTTACACTTTACAATTAGCCATTAATATAATGCTATTTTTATGGAAAAAATTAAAGGTTAGATAATTGTATCTGAATAACTGATAGAAGTATTTAAAGATTAAGACGAAGCAAAAACATTTTTCGAAGAATTATCCGATGGCTACAAGTGGGGTTACTGCGATTGGGTTAGAGGAGTCAAGCAAAAAGCTACCCGGAAAGTAAGAACTGATAAAGCGCTCCTGATGTTGAGGGATAAACAGAAAACATAAAACGTAACATTGGAATTGATGTGTTATGTAGAGGTGTAAAAACATGTTTTGTATCTCTATTTTATATATCAAAATTACAGCTGTTGCCAGATAGTTTCCGAAAACAGAATTTGAATAGTCTCTTATAGCATTTGGATAACGAGCTCTTTTACATCGTCAAGCATTTGTTTTCGGGCAGTATCATCAACTAACCCTACCGAGCCAAAGTGCAGGTGTTCAATATCGGTCATCCCACAAAACCGAAAAATACAAGTGTCTGTGGTTATCTTTAAAGCCTGTAGCATTCCTGTTTTTTCATATACATCGTACGGATTACCCATCGGGGTGAACAGCATTATTTTTTTATCAGGCAATAAGCCTTTATTGCCCTCATCAGTATATGTATAGGCAAAGTTGTAAGCATATACACGGTCGATATAACCTTTCATTATGGCAGGCATGTGTCCCCACCATAAAGGATATATAAATGTTATAATATCAGCCCATATCACAAAATCCTGTTCGGTTTTAATATCGGCAGGTGTTTTGTTCTGGTTCAGCGCTTCCATATCATTAGCCGATAATATCGGATTAAAATTAAGGGCGTTTAAATTGCGAACGTTAAGTTCTGCACCCTTTGTTGCCGAGGCATCTAGCACGGTATCTAATATTGCCTGCGAAAAGCTTTCGGGGTTAATATGGGTGTAAATAATCAAATGTTTCATTATATTTTGTATATATTTGTAGTCTTACACAAAAATATAAATTAAAATTGATTAGATAAAGACCATGAAAAAATTTGCTGTTATACTTGCGGGTTGTGGTGTTTTCGACGGTTCGGAAATACACGAAGCTACCTTAACGTTGTTGGCCATAAAAAAAGCAGGGCATGACTATCAGGTTTTTGCTCCGGATATTCCGCAATACCATGTAATTAACCATTTAAAAGGTAAGGTGACCGGCGAGCAACGTAACGTATTGCTTGAGTCGGCGCGTATAGCACGCAGACAGGCTAAGCCTTTAAGCCAATTTATTGCATCGGAGTATGATGCGATGGTATTTCCGGGAGGTTTCGGCGCTGCAAAAAACCTTTGCGATTATGCTTTTAAAGGAGCTGGATGTACAGTAAATGCCGAAGTTGAAAAAGCGGTAAAAGATATGCATGCTGCCGGTAAACCCATAGGAGCCATGTGTATAGCGCCGGTTATTTTAGCCCGTATTTTCAGAGGATCCGAAGTTACGGTGGGTGCAGCGGGAAACGATGCTGCCAATATCGAAAAAATGGATGCCCGCCATGTTGTGACCACCCATGGCGAAGTGGTGGTTGATAAAAGCCATAAACTTTATACAACACCTTGTTACATGCTCGACGCTACAATTGTCCAGATAGCCCAAGGAACGGAGAATTTAATCAATGCCATGTTAACATCAATGTAATCCGTCGTTTATAATTGTGCAAAAATCAATAAAAGAGCAGGTACAATACCTTTCGGCATTTGTACTCGAACGGCGTTGGTTGCAACTGAATAAGATGTTAGATTTGCGTACGCGCTATATTACGGTTTGTCTCGAAAATATTTATCAATCGCAGAATGCAAGTGCGGCGCTACGTACCTGCGATGCTTTCGGGATACAAGATGTACATGTTATTGAGCAAAGTAACGTTTTTGTGATAAACCCCGATGTTGCCATGGGAACCGAAAAATGGCTGAATCTTTATAAATATAACGACTTAACGGCTATCGACAACCTGCGGAAAAACGGGTACCGTATTGTGGCCACAACACCGCGCGAAAATAGTACTGCCCTTAACGATTTCGATTTAAGCAAAGGGAAAACCGCATTATTTTTCGGCACGGAACTTACCGGCTTATCGGACGGGATGATGGAACAGGCCGATGAATTTTTGTACATACCTATGTACGGATTTGTTGAGAGCTTCAATATATCGGTTTCGGCATCCATCATACTGCATCATTTATCAACAAAGTTACGGTGCGGATATATGGCATGGCAGTTGACTGAAGAAGAAAGCGATACCATTTTATTACGATGGTTAAAATCGTCTGTTCGCAGTTCCGAGTTGTTGCTGGAACGTTTTTTTGAAGATAATAAAGGCTTTTAGCATGTATACCAAAAGCCTTTATTTATTTTTATTTCGATTGTATCAGGTTATCCAATAATTAAAAATATATTTATATACAATAACTTACGTCTATATTCCCGATAAATTTTATTTACGGCGTTGTTTGTTATTGTTTTTCTGTTTATTACTCCCGCTTCCACTGTTATTGGTATTGGCATTCAGGTTATAAGCTTGGGCAAGTTTCATATTGGGATCGACTTTTATCCGTCCGTTCGACAGGTATTCAATATCCCTGAATATTATCTCGTTACTTACCGATTCTTTATTCCATGTGATGTAAGCTTTTTTCATGTGGTTGGCCATAATTTGCACTAACTGGTCTTTTAATTCGCCGTCGGGCTTGTTGGCAATCGCTTCAATCATTTCCTGTATATTCCGTCCGTAGTGCTTAATTTTAAGCGGACTACTAGAGTAGGGTATCGGACGCGGTTTTTCCTGGAATGTGTCGGGAGTAGGCGTGGGATAGGGAGGGTCGATATCTATTTTAAAGTTAGACATCAATTGAATATGGTCCCATAGTTTGTGCTTAAAATCATTTACATCGCGCAAATGCGGGTTAAGATTCCCCATAATAGCCACTACCGCACGTATTTGCCGGTTGCGTTCGGCACGGTCTTCAATAGTACATACCCAGTCAACCATTTTGTGGATAGACCGGCCGTATTCAGGCAAGGCCAGTTTTTTACGTTGTGTATTATAATCCATCTGAAAATTTATAGTTATTTATTTAATTTTTGTATATCTATATAACACAAGTTATAAAGAAAAGTTTTTTGTTGATTTAAGTAGTTGAAAGAATTTACTATCGTATTTTAAAAATCATAAAACATGCAATATCGCTGTATTATAAAAGTATAAAATTTTCAATTTAAAACCTTGAATACTTAAAGTCGATTTACTGTACAAAGGTATAAAAAATGTATTAACTTATTAACGTTAGGGGAGACTCATGAAAAAACAATTGAATATCAAATTATTTATATACAGTAATATAAATCTGATTGTTGATATGAAAAATAAAAAATATTGGATTATTTGCGATGAGCTCACACAGCTCGGTTGCTTCGGGCTTTGCGAACTCGCCATAGGTAATTTAGTGTAAAATATAATTTCATGCGTTTGCCTTGGTTATGGATTGTTTTTACAAGAAAAAATTTTTTGGTTTACTTTGTTGAAATAACCGTATTATTCTTTTTGTCGCATTTCTACATTTGGTATTTTAATCCATTTACCCAGTTTAAACATAAGCCCTTCGTAGGAAGTATCGGGAACGTAATAACGACGGTCGTTCGTTTTTTCCTCAACAATAGGGTATAAGTAATTGAAAACGATTTTATCCATATCCTCAAAATAAGCGACTTTCATTACTGATAGTGCCGAATATTCGAAAATTATACGATTTTGCGCTTTTTTCTCCATTAAAAAAATGGGCGCACCGAAAACCGGATTTCCTCTTTTATCGAATGTAAGTACGTCAATGCATTTTTTGTACGAAATTCCATTGTTAAAATCATGTCCTATAAGTGTATAATATGTGTTTTTCCCATCATTCTTTTCTACCATCTGATAATAGGCGCAACCGTACCAGCTTGGATATTTCAAGATGTCGTGTTCGGGCAGCAACACTTTATCTTTGCTATCTTCAAGCAAAAACACGTCTGAAGTGCTGGTCAATTTAGTTGTGCGCCGCTGGATAACACCGAAATAATTGAATACGCCTTGTTGCCGAGCCGGTATGCTCCACGAAAACACCCTGACTAAGCCGTCGGCCGAAACTAATGTACTTACATGCGGTATTGTATCGAACAAAAGATCGAACGAATTATCTTTCTTTAATTCTTTAATAAGCATATCCCGGAATATGTCCGACAGCTTTTCTTTTTCGGCAACATTTGGGGATGCTTCTGCCATGTGCATGAGTGTGGCCATCGAATCGGCTAAAATTTCATATGCCGATTTCGGTTTTTCCACAACAACGAAATCATTAAGTTGCTTGTCAGCTTCGCTTTGTGCTACTGCATAGCCTGTAAAAAACAGACTGTTTGTTAATCCGTATAATAAAATTTTAAAACATTTATACATTGTTGATTACTTTAATTAACGTAGAGCAGACCTCCTCTATCTCGCTTTCGGTAATAATTAATGGAGGCGCTATTCTGAAGGCGCTACTGCAAAAAATGAACCAATCGGTAGCAATACCTGCTTCAAAAGCCGCTTTTATAAATCGTTGCAAACGTTCCGGCGAGCCTAACTCAATGGCCATCAATAAACCGTCGCCACGGATGTCATCAATTTTTGCCGGAGCTAATAATTTACGGAATAAAGCTGCTTTTGTATCGACAGTCTCAATCAATTTTTCGTCCAATATTACTTCTAACGATGCCAAAGCCGCCGCACACGATACCGGATGTCCGCCGAACGTAGTGATATGTCCCAATACTGGATTGTACGTTAACTTACTCATAATCTCCTGCGACGATACAAAAGCGCCTATGGGCATTCCCCCGCCCATTGCTTTGGCTATGGTAAAAATATCGGGAATGACGTTATATTTCTGAAAGGCAAATAAATAACCCAAGCGTCCGAAACCTGTCTGCACCTCGTCGAATATCAGTAATGCACCTACTTCGGTACATCGTTTGCGCAATTGTTGTAAATAGTTGTTATGCGGAGCAATAGCCCCTGCTTCGCCCTGCTGCGGCTCCACAATAACGCAGGCAGTACGGTTGCTTATCAACGACAAATCGTCGAACGAATTGAAATTAATGTGCCTGACATCCGGTAATAACGGACGGAATGAGTTGCGGTAATATTCGTTGCCGAATATGCTCAGCACGCCGTGAGTTCCTCCGTGGTAGCAGTGTTTACAGGCAATGATTTCGGTTCGTCCGGTATACCGTTTGGCCAGCTTTAAGGCTCCTTCGTTGGCTTCGCTTCCCGAGTTTATAAAATAAACCGATGAAAGCGAGCAGGGTAGTAAGGCTGTAAGTTTTTGAGCGTACAATACCTGTGGCGATTGTACGTATTCTCCGTAAACCATTAGGTGCATATGCTTTTCAGCCTGTTCTTTAACAGCGGCAACAACTTTAGGGTGGCAATGCCCTACATTGCTTACTGATACGCCTGCAATTAGATCAACATAGCGTTTCCCTGTGGGCGAATACATGTAAATACCCTGTGCCCGCTCAATCTCAATCAGCATGGGTGAACTAGACGTTTGCCCCAGATGGTTTAAAAACAGTTGCCGTAAATTTTGCATAGTATTGTCTTTCAATCACAAATTATTCTGCTGGTGTAAGCTAAAGATATTTCTTATTTTTGGTATAATATCAAAAGGGTGGTCGCGATACACAATTTTACCTTCAGGCGAAATTAATATACAAGTAGGTACTCCATCAACCGCATAGCGTTTTTGTATTGATTGTCCTTGGGGCGAGTGCGCATCATTTAATTGTGTCCAAACCAAGTTATCATTCTCAATCGCCTTTATCCAGTTTTCATCTTTAGTCTCGCGGCAGGCTATGCCTACAAACTCAATATTTGCATCGGCTTGCTTCAATTTGTTGTACAACTCTACCAACTTAGGGCTCGACATGCGGCATGGCCCGCACCACGATCCCCAAAAATCGAGCATTACATACTTGCCCTCGAAATCCGACAGGCTTAAATCGTGCCCGTCCAATGTTCTCAGTGTAAAACTGGGAGCCACCGCGCCAACCTCCGAAGCTCTTGTATTATCTATAAAAGTTTTAATAGCAACTCCTACTGGTGTAGCTTGCACCCTTGGGGTAAACGAGTAAAACGCTTCTTCGTATTTATCAAAGTCTTCCATTAAATCATATTCATAACGGAGGAACACTGCAGAGTAAGCTACATCAGGGTTATTTCTCATAAACGAAGATTCAATATCTTGCATACCCATAAACATCTCGTTCGATTGTTGAATCAACTCCATCCCTTGTGTCCGTGCAATACTGTCGTTATTTTTATTGGCTTCGTCAATCAGTTTTATACCGCTTTGTTGTATTGTTTTAGCACTATCGGTAATAGTCATATATTCCTGTAATGCAGGGTGGTTATATATACCGCCATCCATTTTAATATAATGCCAGTTATCAACATGGCCTCTTATGTTTATAGTAGCGTATCCCTCTAAAAAACAAAACGGATAATTGCCTGTTGCGTTAAACTGCTCTCCGGACTTTAAATATACCAGTTGCGTGTTATAATCGCTCAGTTTAGTTTTAAGAGTAAACTCACCTGCTTTCTCAACAATTACCGAGTCTACTGCAAGCCACTGTGCACCGTCAGGATCTTCAACCGATAAAATTATCTTGTCGCCTACTGCCAACCCTTCTATTTTACCATTAATAATATTCTGCTTTTCTTCGCTACAAGCAAAAAACAGTATGGCCATCAATATAACCGATAATAGTTTATTCTTCATAACATTTTAATTTATAGTTGTTTAAATATTATTCATTCGATAAACAGCACTTGCACAATGCAGTTTAATGCTTAATATTCTGTTACCAGTAGATTTTTAGCTGCTTTTACACTGCATTTTTGATATTTTGAATAGGCTAAAGCAGCTTTCTCTCTGATACCTTCATTAGTTTCACCACTTATATAACCCGCAATGGCATCGTGTATGGTATAGGCTTCGGGTGCCATTAAACCGGTTGTCCACACAAGCGGGTTTGCCCCCGCCGATTTTAAATAAGGCAAAAAATAGCTTTTACTATAGCAGGCAAGAATAACCGCATCTCTTTTCTCTCCATCAACATTCAGGTATTCTTCTGTTAGTTGAAAGTCCATAAGCCCGTTATGCCCGATATAAGCCACCAGCCTCGAATTTCCGGCCATCCCCAGTATCGTGTTGCCAATGTGCAAAGTATCCTTTAACTGCCCTGCGGTACTTTTTAAAAAATCTTGTGTGTATTGCTTTATGTATCTGCCGTTATAAACGTCGGCAACTATGTAATAGTTTTTTGTTACGTGCTTAAAAATGAGCCTTTCGAGCCTTATAGAATCTGGCTTTTGTGTTTTAAGCAATTTCCAATCGTTACTGTTTTTAAAGTACGTACGTATCCCGAAAGCGCGTCCCCAGTACAGGTTATTTGCGGGGTCGCGCCCGTTACCGATTTTTGAAGGCACAGGCGCTATCCCCTGATATTTGTTGTCGCATAATGCTACAAAAATATGTATAGTATTAGTTGTTGTATCAAACTCAATGATATTACTTTCTGCACAATCGCTTATTGCTGGCGGTATGCCTTGTTTGCCGCTTGTTTGCGAGTTGCAAGCAATAAAAGCAAAACAAAATAACAGTGTAATTATACAATATTTTTTCATAATCCTGATATATCATTGCAAGATGGCTAAAAATAGTTTGCAACAGCTATTATTGTTTTATCAACGCATAATTTCTCCCCCAAAATCAGTTTTACAGAATTCTGAATTAATTTCCATGTTTACTTTCGCAATGTTGCATTCCTCTGAACTTCACTAGCTTTATAATGTGCGCCATTAGTGGGCAATTTTGTTTTCTCTAAATAATTCATAAACTCATCGTTCAGTCTGTATTCTTTGGCAATGGACTTATTGTATAGTTTCATAAATTCGACAGGTGAATCAAATGTGCTGATTAATTCTTTTTCGAAACCGGCATTTTTAATCAATGTCGTCATATAGTAGGTATTGGGATGCCCACCGAATTGGATAAAGCCGGATACTTTCGAGTTGAACTCTTTTTCACTTATCTCGTTATGGATAAAAGATAACGTCAGTTTTTCCAATTCCTTGATTGTTTGTGGGGTCGATTGGTAAATATCATCATACGAATCGACATAGCTTTGGGGCAAACCATACCTGATAAATGCCGAAGAAAGGTCGGATGCTGATTTTTTATCAATTAAATCGACTATGCCCTCGTTTTGCCAAAGGTAAATTAGCTTAATAAAGCCCGGCGCCTTGCTTTCGTCAACAAAATGCTTGCGATAAGCATGAAACATTTCGTGAGCAAGCATGTCTATCCTTTCCTCTTCGGTTTGTTTATAAAAAAACTTACAATCCCAAGCTATTATGACAGAGATGATTAACGCGTCAGGCTCCATGCAAAGAATACTTACAGGGATAGGGGATATAAGCGAATCGACAGGGTTTACAAGAAAATTTTTCAGCCGATTACCGGCATCAGCTAACCATTGTTTGTAATTTATTGTTTGAAACTGTTCAGTTATAGCTGAACGATTTTCTTTAATATCCATAAAATTTTGTAATATTACCCGTATAAGAAGGCTTTCCCAATCGGATACGATATCGGTCACAGGAATATTCATAATGCTGTCTCTTTGGCCGACTTTTGCCTGATTGAGTGTCAAATCCATAGCTTTGCGAGTAAACAAGTCTCTTTCATCAAAAGTTTCGGCTATGCATATTTTATACCCTTGTGTTTCAAACCAATCATTCCATTCTTCCTCGATAGGCTCTATACCTGATGCTAATTTATCAGCTATTCGGAAAAATCCGTTAATCGATGAATGTTCAACAGACACTTCCGATTGGGCATATAAGCAATTGAAAGAAAATAAAATGCTTACGATTATAAAAATAAAGACAGATTTTTTCATATTCCTTCTAAAGAATTTTACAAAATTACATATAAATCGTAAATTTTATCTAAGTTTGTATTTCAAGCTGATAATATTTATGATGAAAACAAACTTAACCTCATTTATGCTGAAGCTTTTGGCGCTTCATGTTTTTCTATTTAACATATCTTGTAGTGAGAGAGCGGATAAACTTGACGATCTTACTCAATATGTCGACCCGTACATTGGAACGGGAGGGCATGGCCATGTGTTTTTAGGGGCGAATGTTCCTTTCGGGGCTGTCCAACTTGGGCCTGTAAACCATTCGGTTGGCTGGGATTGGTGTTCCGGTTATCATTATTCCGATTCTACGATAATCGGTTTTTCGCACACTCATTTAAGCGGTACGGGCATCGGCGATTTAGGTGATATCGCCTTTATGCCGGTTACAGGAGACGTAAAACTGAAGCAACGAACTAAAGGTGATTTTTATACAAATACCTTTCTTTCCCTGTTTCGCCGGGATACGGAGCGGGTACAACCGGGTTATTATGCGGTAAATTTGGAGCGTTATGATATTGATGTAGAGTTAACCGCAACAAAACGAATCGGTATGCACAAATATACTTTCCCTGATGCGGGGGATAAACGGGTAATTATCGATTTGGTACAAGGTATTGGTTGGGATACGCCGGTTGAAGGTTATTTGTTGATGGAAAACGATACGGTTATTTCAGGGTATCGCTTTTCTAAAGGCTGGGCAAAAGATCAGCGTATTTTTTTTACGGCTGTTTTTTCAAAGCCTATCGTAAAATTTGCGCTTACGCCCGATTCGCTTATTAGTGCCGGTATTTCATTGAAAAGCAGTCGTGTAATAGGCGTGGCCGATTTTGATTTTCAAAATAGCGAACCGCTATGCATAAAAGTAGCCATATCACCGGTAAGTATCGAGAATGCCAAATTAAACATGCAAGCCGAATTACCCCATTGGGATTTTGAGAAGGTTTTTCAGAATGCCGACAAAGCATGGAACGAGGAGTTGAATAAAATTAAGGTAAAAACCGGTAATCAAAAGGATCTTAGAAAGTTTTATACGGCTATGTATCACTCGATGGTGGCTCCCGTTGAGTTTCAGGATGTCAATATGGATTATAAGGGAGCTGATGGGAAAGTATATAAAAATGCCGATTTTAAAAACTATTCAATATTCTCATTGTGGGATACTTACCGTGCAGCCCATCCACTGATGACAATTATTCATCCCGAAAAAATGGGCGATATTGTTAATTCCATGTTACATATATATCTGCAGCAAACTAAACTCCCTGTATGGCATCTTGTTGCTAACGAAACCGATTGTATGGTAGGTAACCCGGGAATACCTGTTGTGGCCGATGCCTGCCTGAAAGAATTTACCGGTTTTGATAAAGATTTGGCTTTTAAGGCGATGAGAAATTCTGCTTTGTTGGACGAAAGAGGATTAAAATATATAAAAACATTCGGATATCTGCCCTTCGACAGTGTTGTAGAGTCGGTAGCTAAGGGGTTGGAATACGCCCTTGCCGATGCTACGATTGCATTGCTGGCTCAAAAGCAAGGCAAGATGGAAGATTATGAGTTGTTTTTGGAAAGGGCTTTGAATTACAGAAATTATTTTGATAAATCGACACATTTTATGCGAGGTAAAGACTCCGAAGGCAACTGGCGCACACCGTTGGATCCATTTGATGCATCGCACCGTACAAATGATTATACCGAAGGTAATGCATGGCAATATACATGGCTTGTACCCCATGATATTGAGGGTTTGATTGAGCTTTTTGGCAGCGAGGATAGTTTTACTGCAAAGCTCGACTCGTTATTTATTATTGAAGGCGATATGGGTGAACATGCATCGCCCGATGTAAGCGGGTTAATCGGGCAATATGCACATGGCAATGAGCCGAGCCACCATATTATATATCTGTACAATTATGTAGGGCAACCCTGGAAAACAGCTGAAAAAGTACGCGAAGTATTGTCGCTTATGTATACGGATGAACCGGCCGGATTAAGTGGGAACGAGGATGTCGGGCAAATGTCGTCGTGGTACATTCTTTCGTCGTTAGGGTTTTACCAAGTTGCACCTGCCGGAGGTATATATGTATTTGGCAGCCCGATATTTGATGAGGCCGTTATACATGTCGGAAATGGTAAGTTGTTTATAATTAAAACGGAAAATAATAGCGAAGTAAATAAATACATACAATCTGTCGAGCTTAATGGTACAATCTACAATAAGTCGTTTATTGATTTTAAAGATATTAAAAACGGTGGGATATTGAAGTTCATAATGGGTGGCGAACCATCCGATACATGGGGAGTAAGCCTTGAAAATAGACCTTATTCACAGTTATAACAGGAAAGAAAATTGGTGTGCTATCCAAAATCATTTTTCTAGAGGGAAGATGGCTTGATACCTTGTAGACGATATTATTTTTCGTAGAATGTTATTAACAATTGTTAATTTATTTTATTGATATACATGCTTTTGATAATTGTTAATAAAAAAGAATGAAAAAAATGTTTTGTAGAATAAATAAAAAACATACTTTTGCACCCGCTTTGGGACACGAAGCAATGTTCTTTAAAAAACTAACAGGGATAACAAAGCAAGACAAAGTTTATTTTCTAAAAATAAATTTTGCAGAATAAAAAAAATCTTTACCTTTGCAACCCTTTTGGGAATGAAATCATGAAACATGATTCATAAACAGAATATATGTTCTTTGAAAACACTGGAGAAAGACAAAAATGAGAGGTAAAATATGTGCACCGTCTTACTTTGAGTAAGACAACATAAGAAGAAGGAGTCAGAGAGAGCTTAGTGATAATAAAATACTAATTACCATGAAGAGTTTGATCCTGGCTCAGGATGAACGCTAGCGGCAGGCCTAACACATGCAAGTCGAGGGGCA